>DYNZ01000224.1 GCA_020720805.1 Leptospira biflexa
TCCCGTTTATCGGGGTTAGAAGCCGTTATGAAACAAGTAAGGGCTTTTTCTTGCTTGTTTCATTTACGGACTCTGCCGCATCTGGGAAACAGCACCACCCCCAACCCCCTCCTTGAAAAAAGGAGGGGGCTTTCGGCTGTTTCCCAGATGCGGCGTTTGGCAAATTACTTCTGCCCTGGATCGTACAAGGCGCCGTTACGAAATGACATGGCTATTTTTACCGATTTCGTTGCAGATCCTTCTGCCGCTCAGGGCGCTAAGGTGGCCATGTTGTTTTTTTGCAGCGGCGTAGCTGTTGAGGTAGATGGATGTTTCGGCGCAAATACCCCAAATGTTGTTTTTGTAGTTGCGAATGGTACAAGGGGTGTGTGTCAATATGTTTCTATTTGTTTTCTGTTGTTTCATATTTGTTTCAATGTGTTTGCGGCGGCATTTTGCGTTAATAGCGCTATTAAGTTAACATGCTGTATATACAGCGAATTGCCTTTTGGCATGATACTTGTATAAGAAAAGGCAAAGGGCACAACAGAAAACTGGAGTGCAAGGTTGATCAACAACAACTGAGGAGGCTACCATGAAAAGATTACTGAATACCTTTCAGCAATGGATGACCGCTATCACCTTCGCAGAGGCTGGAGAATGGGACGCAGCTCGCCGGATGTCACCCGTTAGCGATCGGAAGCTCGCGACCAATCAGTTTGAGCAAACCTTTATGGCGGCGGCTTTTGCCGAGGCCGGACTTCATGATGAGGCGATAAGGATGGCTGAAGGTCTGGACTTCCAGGTATCGGCTGCTGAAGATTTCCTGCAATCACTTGGCCTGGGCGGGGTTCGAGTGACCTACGTGGTGCTTGCCCAGTAATCTGTAAGGCATTTGTCCTGTTCATCGGAGTTAGGATCTTGGCTGTAACCAATCCCCGACAAACACTGTTTGTCGGGGATTGCTGATTGAAGCTGACCGTGCTGGTTAGTGCCTTACAGTTCATTTTCTTGTTCTTTTTCAAGAAAATGAACTGCGAAAGGCACTTATCCCGTTCATCGGGGTTAGGGAGTTTACAACATGACCATCTCAGCAGCAGTGTTGATTCTCTCCAGTGATACCGATTTCGTCAAGACACTACAAAGTCTTCTCCACAACTGGGGTATAACCGTATGTTCAGCTAATAAATACAGTGAGATCCCGGCTGCCGGAGCAGATGTGATTCTGCTTGATATCCGGCAAAAGGAGAATGGTTGGCTCACCCTTTTACCAGCCATTCGTGTCCAGATGAAAGAGGCGAGGATTATTCTGATCAACAGGCCGGACAACATCCCTTCCTCGATTCGTGGAATGCAGGCCGGGGCTGATGATGAGATTATTTCCCCTTTCGACACGGAGGTTCTGAAGCATAAAATTACTTCTGCCGTTCAGTCCGGAAAAAAACGAAAACCAAAGAGGTCGCTGTTCAAAAGATTTGAAGATGCCATGACCGCAATTACCTTCGCCCAGGCCGGTGAACATGATACCGCGGTTGATATCCTGAATGAGCGGAACACCTCCCGTAAGGAGTGAAAGTAACACGGGTGGCTCTTGATATGGCTGCTTTTAACCGATGCAAATAGAATTTGGAGGGAAGCCATGAGTGATATTAAAATTCTACTGGTAGATGATGAAGTTGATCTCATTAATACCTTATCCAATCGCCTGGATCTGCGTGATCTTGGCAATGAAACAGCGTTTGACGGTAAACAGGCATTAAGCGCTGTTGATGAAAATGAGCCGGATGTCATGGTTCTCGACTTGAAAATGCCGGGTATTGACGGGATGGAGGTGCTTCGGCGGGTGCGAAAGACCTACCCTCATATCCAGGTTATTATCCAGACCGGACACGGAAGTGACATGGATGAAGAAGAGGCAAGGCGAATTGGTGTTTTTGATTATCTCAAAAAACCAACCGACATTGAAGTGTTGGTGGAAAAAATCAAGGCCGCCTATCATGCAAAAAGAAGTTTTCTCGAAGATTTAGCGGTATCGGCGGCCTTTGCGGAGGCGGGTGAATATGAAACTGGTGAAAATCTCTTGAAAAGATGATGGTCTTGCAAAAAATCCAAATTGCCCTGTTGTCATTTCGACCAACGGGAGAAATCTTAATAGTACCAACTGGTTAAGAAGAAA
>DYNZ01000078.1 GCA_020720805.1 Leptospira biflexa
GGTTCCTTTTTATCAACTAAAATCAAACTCTAACGGAATAAGGGACAATTTCAAATTATCAGTTGCCTAATTTGAATTATTTTTTTGAATGGATAAAAATGAAAATTTGGAATAGTTAGGATTGTCGGCTCATGTTTTGGAACAAAAATATTGAAACAATTGATAGAACAGGACTTGAGAATTTGCAGTGGGAAAAATTGCAAAAGGTGCTGCGTGCGGCAGCGGAGACACCTTTTTACAAAAAATTTTTTTTGGATCATAAAATTAATATCAGTGAATTGGTATCACTCCAATCGATCGCTAGATTGCCATTCACAACCAAACATGATTTACGTTTAAGCTATCCCTATGGGATGGTGGCAGTGCCTAGAGATAAAATCGTACGATTGCACGCCTCCTCCGGCACTACCGGAAAATCTACTGTTATTTTTTACACACAAAAAGATATTGATGATTGGGCTGACCTGGTAGCCAGAAGTATGGTAGCAACAGGCACCAGTCGTAGCGATGTTTTTCAAAATATGATGGGGTATGGCCTTTTTACTGGAGGTCTGGGTTTGCACTATGGTGCCGAACGTCTTGGTACGATGGTAATACCTGCATCCACGGGAAATACCTTAAAGCAGATTCAGTTAATGCAGGATTTTGAAGTGAGTGTTATCCATATTACCCCAAGTTATTCCTTGCACCTGATTGATGTCCTGCAGGAACATGGCATTGCGCCAGAAGAGCTCTCTTTGAAAAAGGCATATCTGGGAGCTGAACCCTATTCTGAAGCCACTCGTCAAAAAATTGAAGAACTTTATAAGATTGACGCTTACAACTCTTACGGACTATCTGAGATGAATGGACCTGGTGTTGCTTTTGAATGTGAAGAAAAGAAGGGTATGCATATTTGGGAAGATTACTATTTTGTTGAAATTATCAACCCTGATACCGGCGAGGTGCTGCCGGATGGCGAGGAGGGTGAGCTGGTATTGACGCATTTAAATCGCGAAGCGCAACCGATTCTGCGCTATCGAACCAGAGATCTGACCAGAATTATTCCTGAACCCTGCGCATGTGGCAGAACTCACCGCCGCATCGAGCGTATCAAGGGCAGAACCGATGATATGATGATCATCGGCGGAGTCAATGTTTTTCCGTCCCAGATTGAATCTGTTTTAATGAATTTCCCCGAGGTAGGAAACAATTATCAGATCCTCCTCGAGCGTCAGGAGAATCTGGACAGAATGATTATTAAAGTTGAGATCTATTCCAAGATGTTTCATGGCGATCTGCGCGAATTGAAACGTCTTGAAGCAAAGTTGCGCGAGGAGTTAAAGGCGATTATCATTATTAACCCTCGAATAGAACTGCTGGAACCAGGGTCGTTGCCTCCCAGCATGGGAAAAGCGATTCGGGTTATTGATAACCGAAAAATTTGAGCGGGAGTAAGTTATGCCACATCAATTATCAGTTTTTGCAGAGAATAAACCCGGAAAAATTGAACGTATCACAGCCATTCTTGCCGAAGGTCTGATTGATATTCGTGCGATCACCATCGCAGATTCTGGAGATTATGGCATTATCAAGCTGCTGGTGGACAAGCCTGTTTTGGCCAGAGATCTTTTGCAGCACGACGGCATCGCAGTCTCTTTAAAAGAGATTGCCGCCGTTGAAATGGAAGATGAGCCCGGAGCGCTGCATAAAGTAGCATTGGTATTAAAAAAAGGCGATGTCAATGTAGAGGACGCCTATGGTTTTACGAGCCGTCACAATAAAAAGGCCGTATTCGTTTTCCAAACCGATCAATATAAAGAGGCTGTACGCCTGCTACAAACCGAAGGGTATACTGTACTGAACGATCAGGATCTTTATCTGATCTAGCAGTCACCATTCCTTTGCTTTGCGGAGATGGGAAATAGGCATTTTTTCGAAAATGAGAAAAAATGCCTATTTCCCGACCAATAATTTTTAATGAAAAGTCACCGTTGATTTAGTGTAAAAATTGGTTTTCCATCCAGAGAAAACAGATTTTTGCTTTACAGTAGATCCTGCAATTTCTATCCTATATCATTCAAATTGTAAAATTTTTTTCGGCTTTAAGGCCGGAAGTAACGCCAACGTGTTGAGGTGTACTATGTTTGGACTTACGGATTCAACAATAAGCCTGGTTTATGCACTGAATATTGCATCCGTTTTATTGTGTGTTGGTTATGGAATCGCCTTTTGGAATAAAGGCGGAAATGTCATTCCCGGCGAGCAGGAAGAGGATAAGAAGTGGGTCAAGGACGAAATTGAATTAGAGAAAGATTTTGAATAGGAGCAGGGAAGATGAATCTACTTTTATTGTCGATTATTGTCGTTATTTATCTGTTGATTATTTCATACCTTGGATGGTTGGGCTATAAGCATACAAAGACCACCGAAGATTATATGCTGGCCGGTAGAGGTGCGCATCCCTATATCATGGCCATATCTTATGGCGCAACATTTATTTCTACGTCTGCTATCGTTGGTTTTGGCGGGGTGGCTGGGCTTTTTGGATTAAGTCTGTTGTGGCTGACTTTTTTAAATATCTTTGTCGGTATTTTTATCGCATTTGTTTTTTTTGGAAAACGGACGCGCAGAATGAGTCACCATCTGAATGCCCACACCTTTCCGGAATTTCTTGGTCTGCGCTATCAGTCGCGTTTTATCCAGGTGTTTTCGGGTCTTGTTATTTTAACAATGGTAATCTATGCTGCAGGCGTTTTGATAGGTGCAGGACGGCACCTCGAAGAGATCATGGGAATGTCTTTTGATGTCGCCCTGCTTGTTGTTACCGTCATCATCACCGCTTATGTTATTTTTGGTGGGATGAAGGGTGTCATGTACACAGACGCCTTTCAAGGAACAGTCATGTTTGTAGGAATGCTAATGCTGTTTATTATGACAGTTTCCAATCTCGGCGGGTTATCAAAAACCCACAAAGAACTCGAAGTGAACTATAAGCAGGTTTTGAGTAAAGAGCATCTATCGAAAAAAATTGTCAAGATCGCTTCTGAGAATAAAGTCACACTAACAGAGACCCAGGCATACGACCTTGGCAAGGCCTATATGGGGCTTCTGGGACAAATCAAGGCTTTTAATGCTAAAAACCAGGACAAAGCGGCACAGAAAAAATTTGTTGGAGAAAGCGCGGCAAAAATTCAGATTGCGGATGCCAAACTGGAGGTCGCGCAGACATTGGCAATTTTTGGTAAAGCTAAAAACTATGTGTTACAGCATTTCGTCATGGGTAGTTTGCATCGCGGTGGTCATCGTGGCTGGACAGCTATGCCAGCCTCCGGTTCACCAATCTGGTGGCTGATTGTTAGCACCATTGTTCTTGGGGTGGGTATTGGGGTATTGGCGCAGCCGCAGCTCTCCGTGCGTTTTATGACAGTTCGCTCTGACCGTGAACTAAACCGTTCTGTACTGGTGGGAGGAGTGTTTATCATTGTAATGACAGGGGTAGCCTTTGTTATTGGTGCCTCATCCAACGCATTCTTTTTTGATAAACATGATGGCCTTTCTGCATTCGGTTTGGCAATGGGGAATGTAGATAAGATTATCCCTATGTTTTTGAATGAATCCATGCCGACCTGGTTTAACTATATTTTTCTACTGACTCTGCTGTCAGCTGCCATGTCTACATTGAGTTCCCAGTTTCACTCGATGGGCACGGCAATTTCGAGAGATATCCTGGAGGCGACAGGGTTGATTCAAAGAGATAACGCAAATGCGAAAAAATCGATGCTTATGGCTAAGTTAGGTGTAGCAGCGATGATTCTGATTACGGTGATTCTTGGATTTTCCCTGCCCGATGGCATCATTGCCGCTGCGACAGCCATTTTCTTCGGTATCTGTGCGACCTCCTTTCTGCCGATGCTGGTGGGTGCGCTCTATTGGAAGGGAGCCACCAAATCCGGAGCAATCGCCAGTTTAATATCCGGTTTTGGAATATCGCTGTTCTGGCTCATTTTTGTTCATGACGCAACTGTAAAAAAGATTGGTACAACCTCGATTCTGGGCAATAGCATGTGGGCTCATGTGGATCCATTGCTGATCGCACTGCCCATCAGTACGATTATCTTTATCCTCGTTAGTTTGATGTCCAAAAAATATGAAGCAAGCCATATAGAAGTATGTTACAAAGGGATGAATTAAGCAAATTCCTGGCGACTACTTGAAATAGCGAATTTCTGAATTTTGTGGCCAGCATATTGCTGGCTTTTTTTTTGGGGGAGAAAAAATCGAAAATAGTTTTTTTCATAGACTCAGAATCAATTCTATTTCATTGATCACTCCTGAACATTGCAGAGATGGGAAATAAGCTTTTTTCCTCCAAATACTTTGAAAGGTGAAATGCCATGAAGCCATACCGGTTCATTATCAAAGGAATCATTTTCAGCCTATTTATTTTTTCATTCTATCTTATGGCTTTGCAACCTGGATTTGCTGTTCCCTCTTCCGGGGGAAGCAAGACCAGCATTCTGGTGTACCCCTTTGAAAATACAGGGGATTCCCGCTATTCCTGGTTAGGTACAGGGATGACTGATTCCGTGATTGCGGATTTGGCAAAGATTCGTGATATCTATGTGATCCCAGACTCGGAGCGCAAAAAGGCCTTTAAGGAGTTGGCTCTGGGGCAATCCGGTATGGTGCAGCAGGATGCATCCAATAAAGTAGGAAAAGCTGTGGGTGCCGATTTTATATTCACAGGAAGTTTTATTGTGCTGGGAAGCCAGGTTCGTGTGATTGCGAAGCTTTTGAAGGTGGAGACAGGCACCATCGAAAAATCGATTAAAATTGATGGTTTGCTGGGAAAAATTTTTGAGCTTCAGGATCAAATCGTGGTAGGTTTGATGCAGGAGACAGCGAAAATCAGCCGTGTTCAGGTATCTCACCAGGAGATCAAAACAATCCAGAACAAGGATGACAATTATAACCTGAATGCCTATGAATGGTACTCCAAAGGACTAGCTGTTAATGACTCCAACCCAAAGCAGTCTTTGGAATATTATCGCAAAGCACTGGAGATAGAGCCCGATTATTTGAATGCCCTGCTACAGGCTGGCTGGACAGCCGGTGGAGTCTTCAATGATTTTACGGAAGGTTTGGAGTATTTAAACCGGGCAGAAAAAATAATCATCCGGCGAGGTGAAGAGCAGGGCTCCTTTTACGCGAATTTGCTTAATAATACCGGTCTGGTCTATTGGAAAAAGGGAGAGCTTGGCAAAGCATTGGATTATTATTCCAGAGCCAAAGTACTGCGTGAAAATCTACAAACGGAAAATAGCGAAGATTATGCCAATTTGTTGATGAATATGGGAATTATTTACTGGAGTTGGAGTAAACTGGACGAGGCATTGGAGTACTACCACAAATCCATGGAACTGCGGAAACGTCTAGGTGCAACCCGGCACTCCAACTATGCCAATCTGGTAATGAATATTGGTCTGGTCTACTGGAATAAAAATAGCTACGATAAAGCACTGGAGTACTACTTTGAAAGTAAAAAAATCAAGGAGGAGCTGGGCTTGCAGGGGACCAAAGATTATGCGTTATTATTGAACAACATGGGTTTGATCTACTGGAATAAGGGAGAGCTGGACAAGGCTCTTGATCTCTATCTGCAGGGGGTGGAGATCAGTCGCAAGCTTGGGTTAGAGCGAACCGATATGCATGCAAATCTGACTATGAATATCGGATTGATCTATTGGAGCCAAAAGGATGACCAAAAAGCGTTAAAGTATTATATCGAGTCTCAGGTGCTTCGTGATAGTCTGGGGTTGAATAATACCACCAATTATGGGCATCTGATGTACAATATCGCTCTTGTTTACCGAAAACGCAGTGATACCATTATGGCAAAGAGATTTTTTCAACGCGCCTATCAGACCTATATTAAGGCTGGATATGAAGGACCCTTTAAGGATCATGCGAAAAAATATGCAGATGAAAGCAGTTCCCTGCAGCAGGGTGATCCTTCAGATAACCAGGGTGGCAACCAATGGGGCAGGTAACACAGATAACAACCGGGTAGCGCTGGGAATGGCTGTAGAGAATGGAGAGTTTGGAAGAAATATTTTCAAGATATTAGGGAACCTTCCCCATTTATTTTGGGTCTTAAAATTTAAATGATTGCAAGGTGGTAAATATGAGTAAATATTTAATTATTCTATTGTTCCTAGTGTCAGAATTTGTTTTTTTCTCATGCAAAACGGATCAGCAACTCCAGAAAAATGATGTTCCAATTGATTGCCCGCTTGCTAAGAAAGGTGGGCAGGGGCATACCCAAGAGCCATTTACAGATGTAAAGAAGTATATTGAATTTCTGGAAAGGTCTGATAGGGTGGTATGGCAAAAACCTGATGAGATTATTTCCATAATGAAGCTAAAAGGCAGCGAGCGCATCGCTGATATTGGTGCTGGATCGGGCTATTTTACTTTTCGATTTGCAAAATCACTCTCTACCGGAAAGGTGTATGCAATCGATCATCAACCAGCTATGCTTAAACATATACAGCATAAAGCCAAAGAGACAGGCATATCGAATGTAGATATTATTCCTACAGAAAGTTTAGCCCCAAAAGTTCCAATAAAAGTAGACATAGTTTTTGTTTGTGATATGCTGCATCACGTCCCAAATCTTCCTCATTGGCTTTCTTTGTTACATTCGCAAATGGATAAACAGGCCAGATTGATAATAATCGAATTTAAAGAGGGGACGCTACCAGAGGGTCCACCAGAAAGAATTAAAATATCAGGTTCAAAAATGAAGGAATTGGTCAAGGCTGCTGGCTTTCAAATGATTCGCGAGAACACAAATATACTTCCTTATCAATATTATTATGAGTTTATAAAATAATTGTGCTCAAAAAAAATATGACATAATACTCTGGTCATTTGCGATTAGCAAAAAAATGATTTAAAGATTTAACCGGAAGGAAGGTAGCGACCATTTACGGGCAATATATTGGATCGCTGCTGGTTTGGCTACGCAGCTCTGGATACAAAGCCCGCAACCCGTACACAAGGTCGGATCGATCTTTGGTTTTTTATCTACAAATTCCAATGCTCCTGGAACAGGGCAGGAGTAATCGCAACTGATGCAATCTTCATCAAAAAATGCAAGACAGAGTTGAGGATGGATTTCAACCTTTCCGAGGAAGATCTCTTGGGGCTCTATATCGATTAACGCTGGTTCCGGGCAGGCTGCCACACAGGGCATTTCGCTGCACATATAGCAAGCTCTCGTGGGAATGTCAATAAGGGGGTATCCCTCATGCGCCAGACCCATTTCTGGACCTGCTATCCGGATTGCCTGGGGAGGACACGCTTCGGCGCACAATTTGCACTTTGTGCAAGCGCGGAGAAACTCATCCTCAGGGATCGCTCCTGGCGGGCGAACCAGTTTCGTTCGGTGGCCAGTAACTTTGTTAATTTTTTTATCAATTTGCTGAGCTGCATACAATACCGCCTTTTGGTAACCCTGGCGCATCAGTTCGCGCCTTTGCATGGGTAGGTATTCCCAGCCGGTCTCCTGCTTTGGCGTTGTATCCATAATGGAGGCTATTCTTTCCTATAAAGAGCGCGACCGCTAGTAAAGGCGTGCAGGTTAGAATCCAGAAAGCGGGGTTTTACCAGTTTCTTAATGGCATCGCGCCACTCCGTATCGTTAAATTCCAGGAAATTACTTAACAAACCCAGCATGACCAGATTGAGGGTCTTGGCGTTGCCGATTTCGCGTAGAATTTCTTTGGTGTCAACGATGACCTGGTTTTGGATATTCTGCTTGATCCATTGTTCCAAGTCTGTAGGGTATTCGGCTAACCCTGCCTCAACCGTGGACGGGTCGATATGGAGGCGGTTTACCAGTAGATAACCCCCCGGCGCTAAGAAATTTAATTTGCGGATACTCTCTAAGAGCTCAAAGGAAACAATAAAGTCAGCGGTTCCTTCGCCTATCAGAGGGGAGTAGACCGTCTCTCCATAACGAACATGGGTATCCACGCTACCACCTCGCTGTGCCATGCCGTGCACTTCGGATTCCTTAACGTCATAACCTTTATGGTGCGCCACCTCCATCAGGATCTTGCTGGCTAATATAACTCCCTGGCCGCCGACTCCGGCAAAAATAATATTTTTCATTGTTGTGACCTTCCTGCTGTTATCGAACCAGGATACAAATCCTGTTGGTGATGATTACCGATGGCTCGGGAGTCGCTACTTCGTTTACGATGAGCTGCTCTAACTCCTCAACCTTTTTAGGGTCAATTGTGAATACTCTTTTTACCCCAACGGCGCGGCAGATCGCTTCGATATTGAGTTCGTGAGTTTGCTCGCCCATTAAGGTCTTTCCTGATGCAGGATGATCCTGCTGCCCTGTCATGGCTGTAACGCGATTGTCCAGAATCAGCACAGTGCCGGTTCCTTTGTTGTAAACAAGGTCAATCAAAGCAGGAATGCCTGAGTGGACAAAGGTAGAGTCTCCTATTACAGCAACGCTGTGACGAGCCATAGCATTCCCCTGCGCTAGTTCTACGCCAAGGTGCATTCCTATACTGGCCCCCATACAACCCTGGGTATGCATGGCATTATAAGGGGGTAATACCCCAAGGGTATAGCAGCCGATATCACCGTTTACATGTAGGTTAAGTTTATTGAGAACTTCAAAAACATAAGCGTGTGGGCAACCCTTGCATAGAGCAGGGGGGCGCGCTGGAATCTCCTTCTCATAAAGGGGTAAAGAAATTTTCTCCTTTTTGTTCATGGCCTGATCCACGATAACCGGATTGAGCTCGCCAAGGATTGGAATGATCTCTTTACCGATAACTTTAATCCCCATGGCGCGAACATAATCTTCAATAAATGGATCCAACTCTTCGACCACATAGAGTTCGTCGACTTCCTTTGCGAATTCTTTGATTTTATCGTCTGGTAGCGGCCATACCATTCCAATTTTGAGAACGGAGTCATTGGGACAGGCTTCTTTGACGTACTGGTAAGCTACGCTATCTGTAATGATTCCCCGGCGGCGGTTGCCATCGGAACTCCACTCAATTCTATTTAATTTGGTTGCATTGGAAAATTCTTTCAACTCAATAAGTTTTTCCTCAACAATACGATGACGGGGACGGGCATGTGCAGGAATCATGACATATTTGCGCGGATCGCGGGCAAAGGGTTTTAGTGCTACCTCCTGGCATTCCCCCAGGGAAACAACTCCTTGCGAATGGGCAATTCTGGTGGTGATGCGCACAATAACGGGTCTGTCATATTGTTCCGAGAGATCAAAAGCCAGTCTGGTGAACTCTTTGGCCTCATCCGGACTGGAGGGGGAGAGCATGGGCACTTTAGCGGCTCGGGCAAAATGGCGGTTGTCCTGCTCGTTCTGGGAGCTCCAGGCTCCAGGATCATCTGCATTGATAATGACCAGGGCGCCATTGACGCCGGTATAGGAAAAAGTGAACAAGGGGTCAGCAGCCACGTTCAGGCCGACATGTTTCATGGCAACTAGAACACGAGCTCCGGCGATGCTGGCGCCTGCTGCGACCTCCATGGCGACTTTTTCGTTTGGCGACCATTGGGCTTTGATATTTCGAAAATCCCGGGCAACTGCTTCGAGGATTTCTGTGCTTGGCGTTCCCGGATAAGCGGTAGCAACATGGCAACCTGCCTCATAAGCCCCTCTGGCAATTGCTTCATTTCCCAGCAATACAGCGTCTGTCATTATTTTTCTCCTAAGATATTCTGTCGGTTAACTATCCTGTATCCCTCCTGGGACACTGCCTGCGCGGCGGCCTTGCTGTCATCGAAACGAAATATCATGACGGCTTTGTCGCCCCGCTTTTCGGTATAAGCATACATATATTCAATGTTGAGATTGCGTTTGGAAAAGGCTTCGACAGCCCTGCCAAGCGATCCCGGTTTATCTTCGATTTCTATAGCCAGAACATCTGTTATGGAACTGGTTATATGGTTTTCTTTCAGTACACGCTGCGCTTTATCCGGATCGTTGACTATCAGGCGCAGAACGCCAAAATCCGAAGTATCTGCGATGGTCAACGTGATGATATTGATGTCATGTTCGCCGAGCTTCTGTAAAACATTTTGCAGATGTCCCGGTTTATTTTCCACAAAGACTGAGAGCTGCTGCACATTCATCTTTTTTCCTCCACTGTTATACTGTTTGCAATGGACTTTGTCCTGCAACCTATTATATCCTCGAAACACTTTGGTTCTCGGGTTTTATACTGGCTAAAGGGTGCGTCGCCATCGCTGGCATTGCCTCGCGATATCCGAAAACCAAAATGCCTTTAGTATACCAAGGTCGATAAGGACGCGGTTATGGCATTGCCCAAGCGGTCAAATCTTGGCTTATTGGTATACATCGTTTATTTCATCTGCCTTTTATCGATCACTCGCTTGGCCTTACCTTCGCTGCGGGCGATGGTCATTGGTTCCACCAGCGTTATTTTCGCACTGATGCCAAGAACGCTACGGATGCGGTCGCCAATTTTCTTGGATAGCTGACTGAGCATTTTGATTTCATCGGAAAATATTTTTTCATTTACTTCAACCAGGACTTCGATATCGTCTAGGGCTCCCTGTCTATCGAGAACAATCTGGTAATGAGGTTCTGTTCCTTCGACCTCCATTAAAATTGTTTCAATTTGCGATGGAAATACATTTACACCACGAATGATTAGCATATCGTCCGATCGACCTGTAACTTTCTCCATTTTAACAAGGGTTCGGCCACAGCTGCAATTGTCGTGGTACAAGCGCGTAATATCTCTGGAACGATAGCGTACCACAGGGAAAGCCTCCTTGGTAAGCGATGTGTACACGATCTCTCCACGCTCGCCTTCGGGTAGGACTTCGCCTGTATCAGGATCAATAATTTCCACATAAAAATGGTCTTCAAAAACATGCAGTCCATTTTTTGCTGAACATTCAGCGGAGACGCCGGGACCTATCACCTCGCTTAGACCATAGATATCATAGGCATCGATATGGAGGCGCTGTTCGATCTCCTTGCGCAGGGCGTCTGACCAGGGTTCGGCGCCAAAGATGCCCGCTTTGAGTTTTGTTTGCCTGATATCAAAATCAGGGCGTTTTTTTTCGATGTAATCCGCGATATTCAGGGCATAGGAAGGGGTACAGGCAAGCATGGTCGTGCCAAAATCCTTCATCACCATAAGCTGGCGGTCGGTGTTGCCGCCGGATATAGGAATGGTCAAGGCTCCCAATTTTTCAGCTCCATAATGAAGGCCAAGTCCTCCTGTGAACAGGCCGTAGCCATACGCTACCTGAATTACATCTTCGTCGCTGGCGCCATAACAGACGAGGCAGCGCGCCACAACCTCCGAGAAAACCTCGATATCATTTTTTGTATAACCCACCACAGTAGCGTTGCCCGTGGTACCGGATGAGGAGTGAACCCGTACTACCTTTTTTTGGGGCACAGCAAAGAGGCCAAAGGGGTAGTTGTCGCGCATCGCCTGCTTTGTTAGGAAGGGAACCCGTTGCATATCCGCCAGACTACGTAACAAATCTGGATGAAAGCCGGCTGAATCGAATTGTTTGCGGTAGTAAGGGACATTTTCGTAGGCGTGGCGCAGGGACCAGCGTAACCGTTCTAATTGAAGCTCCTTCCGTTTGCCTAGCGGCATAGCTTCCATATCTTTATTGAACATTAGAAGACCTCATTTGTGCATTATACAGATAAGTACATTTTTTTGGGATGAGATCCCAAAACCGTCGTAGAGCCTTAGAATGACAACTAAAAAAAGAAGAAAATGGGTCGACCATTGCTTTGAAAAAACGCAACGAGATAGACAATGTTGCAGCCTTACTTATTTAGAAAGGCACAGCAAAGCGCAGCACAAAGACAAAGTCGTTGATATCCCGGCGCAGCTCTTCATAGCTCCAAAAATAGTGCCAGCGGACGCGAAAGCTGATTTCCATACTATCTTCAATATATGCAAGGTTGATCCAGGTAGATGATCCTGGGTAGTAGCGCCCCTGGCTTACCTGGATTCCCAGAATTTCACTGTAGATGACAGAGGAGAAATAGCCCATACCGTATCCGATGCGAAAGGGTTTTCTTTGGAGATAGAGCTCACCGCCGCCATGGAGCATGAGATAGGCCGTACTTGGTATGTCCCAGAAATGGAACTTGTAATAACCTATAAAAAATTCCGGCCGAAATCCCCAGTTTGGCCGTTCAAAGTTGATTGCCATACCAAATTCGCCTGTAAATAGACCATAATCAATGGCGGTTTCTACGATCTTGCCATCGGTTTCCAGCATATAATCCAGGGTTGTCCAGAGAATCGAGAGCCCTGAACCCCCCACAAATGGCTCTACGTACACAGCAGCCTTGAGCTGTTCCGGGCGAAACCAGGCGGCGAGCCAAAGGGCGAAAGCCATTACCAGAACTAATTTATTATTTTTTGTCATAGATAACCTCTTAAAAGAGCCGGAAATGATATACTGTTTGCAATGGACTTTGTGCCAAAAGGACGCGGTTATGGCGGCTCGTGCTGAGCTTTG
>DYNZ01000225.1 GCA_020720805.1 Leptospira biflexa
TTAGGGGCCGTTAAGAAATAACCATAACCTTTTTATCTCTTTCTTTACGGCCCCTTATGCCGTTCACGATATGAGAATGTTACAGCTATTTATTGATAACGGCTTAGCGGTGATCAAAACGATCACACGACTCTTACTTCGATACTACTTAATCAAGGGGTTTGCATACAGAAGGATCAGAGAGATAACCAGACCATAAATGGCAACAGACTCGGCAAGGGCCATACCGAGGATCATGAAGGTCATCAGTTTGGGCTGTACTTCTGGGTTACGAGCCAAGCCCTGGGTGGCGCCATTACCAACATTACCAATACCAATACCAGCGCCCAAACCAGCCAAACCGATTGACAGGGCTGCGCCAACGCAAACCAGACCAAGCATCAAATTACTTTCCATTGTGTTCTCCTTGTAAAAAAAAAATTAAAGTGTTTTTGGCCTTCTTCCTACGAAACTATATTGTTAATGAAGTTCTCGGAAACCACATGAAAACTCCACTCACTATCAATGAGCATGCTCGTTGGACTGGGTAAAATAAACCACCGTCAACAGAACAAAAACCATAGCCTGAACCAGGGACACGAGCACCCCGAGAATCATGATCGGCAACGGTGCAAAAAAGGCCCCGGCCAGCATAAAGAGGATACCCAGCAGGGTCTCCTTGGCCATGATATTTCCGAAAAGTCGGATGGAGAGAGACAGCAGGCGGGCAAAGTTACTGATCAGCTCGATGGGCAACATCAGCGGAATCAGAATCGGCATGGGCCCGAGGAAGTGCTTGACATACGCCAAGCCATTGGCCCGGATACCGATAATATGATGAGTCACCCAGACAATAATGGTCAGGGCCAGAGTGGTGTTGATACTGGAGGTAGGCGACATAAAGCCGGGAATCAAACCAATCAGGTTGGCCACCGCAATATAGAGCGCAAAGGTGGCGATCATCGGAAAGAGTTTATCGGTCAAGTCCCGACCCATATTTTCCACGAAAAAGTTATCCATGCCCCCGATGAGGATTTCCCAGAAGTTCTGGCCCTTTCCCGGCACCATTTCCAGGTTCCCCAAGGTCAGCTTACCCACCACCACCAGGAAGATCATGGTAAACCAGGTATAGGTCATGTACGGGGCGGTTAATTGCTCGACAAGGCCATGACCAACCGGCCCGTGCGGAATAGGCAGTCCCAGCTTTTCGAGGATGATTGAAATAAATAGTATTGGATGTTCCATGGTTCCTCTTACCTCCTGCTGCTGATAATAGAGCGTCCAGCCACACCAACCGTCGTCAGTGTAATGCTGAACACTACCGTTGACAGCCCCACCAGCAGACCAAAGATATTGACCCTGCCGCTCTTGATAAGCATCAGCAGAATCAAACCTATGATGGCCAGGCGAAGCCAAAACTTAATTATATATCGAGATTTCCCCAACCTCAGTTTTTGTTTTGTCTGAGTATCAGGCTCTTCTCCTTGCGCCGCCTCCCCAGGTGTATCCTGCGCGGACACATCAAGGGATTTCATAAAATACGCCACATCCTGGTGAGTCAGAAGAAAGCTGACAATCGAGATAACCCCACCCACCGCCACCGACCAGGCGACATCCCAGGAAAAAAAAATCCAGGAACCGGCAGACAGGCAAAAAAGGCAAGCCCAACTCACAACCTGCATTTTACGCAGGGGAAAAAAATCATCTGCCATGCCGTTACAGCCGATCCGTTGTTAAGAGTCCCCGTTCTTTTCTCTGCTCATCCTCCTGCCCAATGAACCCCTCACCTGCATCGAGGGCGAAACCACATTCATTTTGCAGGGGGATCTTCTTTCTGCCCTTTATTCTGCTGTCGAACAATATCAAACAGGCTTTTAAAACCGGCGGCAATGCCGAATGCCAGCCCGATAAAGGTCAACCAGGGGGCCGTTCGCCCATCAAAAACCTTCTGGTCAAGATAGATGCCACCGCCCATGCCAATAAAAATGGCCGCCACAAAGGTAAATCCGATATGACCATAATTACCCAGCAGGTGGATCATTTCCGTGCTCATCTTTGCCATCGGGGATCACCACCTTTTTGTTTTTTTGCACAACTTTTTAACAAACAAAGCAGTTAGCATGCCCACCTGTCAATGTCAACGATTTTTTATTTTTCGGCCATTTTTT
>DYNZ01000226.1 GCA_020720805.1 Leptospira biflexa
GAGGGCATAATGTTGGTGATTTACTGGAAAATGCTCTCGCTTTGCCGCTGGTAAAGGCCTCCAGATTATATTTGGATAAGGTTCGCCTTCCGCGTTGCGGCAGGAAAATTTGATCCGGCTCCAGTAGCTTCATGGTCTGAAAGAGATAATGACTCACTCCGTCATAAATCGTATTTTTCCCATGCGGGTCGGCATAGACACAGAAGACAAGCCCCACAGCCTTATCTTGACGGGCATTCCGATGCTTGAGAAGAGCGTCCAGGGATTGCTGCCGTAATGCTTTCGCAAGATCATTTTTTAGCACTCTTTGAAAAGCGGCTGTTTTACTTTCCCCACTACTAATCGGAATAATCTGGTAGCTGAACTTTTCACGGTCAGCCATGTTTGATCGTATTACATCGCTATCCTCAAGTTTGAGAACATTACGCATATCCTGTTCAACCAATTGTCCCGCCGTGGCCGTAAGCGCCACAAATCGAAGCTCAGGGTTTGCGATCTTGAATTGCTCCCTTACTGTGGGCAGTTTCAGATAGGATGGCCGAAAGTCATGTCCCCACTCAGAAATGCAATGCGCTTCGTCAATGGCCAGGAGATTGAGAGGGACTATTTCTTCGAGTTTTTTCAACTCATCCATGAAACTACGAATGCGCATCCTTTCCGGGGCAACATATAGCAGACGCACATAGCCGAACTTGACCTCTTCCATAAATCGCTTCCGCTGATCCGATTCGATATCGGAGTTGATAAACTCCATGGAAGCGATACCATAATTCAACAGGGTTAGGCGCTGATCGCGCATCAAAGAGCGGAGAGGTGCAATAATGATGCTCAGTCCAGGTCGCAAAAGGGCCGGAAGCCAGAAACAAAAGGATTTGCCGCTGCCCGTTGTTGATATGCCGAGCGTTTCTTTCCCGTCGAATAAGCGTTGTAAGACTTTCTCCTGAAAAGGCTTTGTTCCGGTCTGATAGCCAAACACTTCTCGGGTGATGTAACCAAGCCCCTGTTGTATTTGGTCAATTGACAAACCAGTTCGAAATGAAATGCGCTCTTCGCTCCGCAATGGCGTGGGAAGAGCGTGTGAATGTTGTTGCAGAGCTTGAGGGGTAACAGGTGTCGCCGTAGGCAAATTATGACGACTGACAGTAATGGCAGGATGAATGTAGTCCTGCCATTTTTGATCCATGGAAGGTGAACAGACTTTGACTGATGGTAAATCGAAGTCCACTTTAACGACTTTCTCTATTGATTCGAGGAAGCTGTATAAAGAACTGAGGGCAAGGGCAACCAGCGGAAGCGGTTGAGATAATGAATCCAGCAGGTGTATTTCACTGTCCGGATTATCTATGACAAATTGTCCAAACCAGTCCTGGGTACGATAAAAACCATTAACAATGTCAAAAACATCAGGTTTCTGAAATAGATTTCCCTGGATGGGTTGCTGTACAACAGTATTAAACAGATTTCCTTGGCGGGCATTGTTTCCAACAGTTGTATTTGCGAAAAGAAAATTGTTGCCTTGAGGGTCAGCAGCCAATAGATCACGCAATATGCGCAAGGTACTCTCGGTGCTTTCCATGATCTGGCCGTAAGTAAACCGAATGATTCTCCACCCCTGACTCACAAGATAGTTCTGACGGGAGATAAACTTGTCGAGATCTTGACGGCATTCAAATTTGCCAAAACCATCTACTTCCAGTACCAGTTTGAATGGACTCTCAATGGCAAAATCAGCAAAATAAGGCCCGATCTTTTTTTGTGGCTGGACGGCGGCAAGCCCGGCATCGGTTAGAATTGGCGCAAGGACTTTTTTGACAAATTGAATCTCTAAGTAATTTTTAGAGCCTTTTTCCTCGCCATCCAAGGCGTTCTGAAAATAACGATGCCGCTCAAAAAAAGATTTCCTACGCTGAACATGGTTGCCATGCGTGGTATGGGGCGCAATCCTGTTGTCAAATTGTATGCAATTTCGGATTGGGCCGATCAAAGAACAGGGGAGAAATCGCAGCTTATTCTCGACAAATTGCCTGTATGCCTCACCGTCCAGATCGTCCTTAAAGGTTTCGTCAAAACGATATACCCCACGAACCTGCGATGGGAGGAAATGAAGAATGGAGCGATTTATTGGCATTGATTC
>DYNZ01000227.1 GCA_020720805.1 Leptospira biflexa
GGCTTCTTCAAAAATATTTTCAGGAGTCGCTTTGATAATTTGCAATTCCTCAACCATACTTATTCGTTTGAAAAATCCCGCCTCATTTTCACCGTAAAAATGCCACCACGGTTAACCCGCTACCGACGACCAGAATCCCGACAATTCCCCCTATGGGAATCAGTTTATATCGGCCTCTGAACAGAGGCAGTACGCATATAAAAACTATAAACACCACGGGAAACATAACTCCGGCCCAGAACGGCGAAAAATGGCGCAGAAGCTCCTGAACACCCAAAAAAAACCAGGGTCCCTTGACCAGCATCACATCCGCGTCCACAGGCGGGGCTGCTATGGGCGCAGGAGAAAAAATACAGAATGCCAGACAAACTGCCGACAAAAGGAAAAAACCGCCTTTATCTAACTTCCTTTTTCTGAGATGCGTCCACAATAACCAGCCTCCTGCCACTCCCAGAACCAGCACATGGTTATCATATATTCGGGAAAGCCCTTCCCGGCCAAAAGCGAATAACACGCGATTAATGATGTCTCCAAATATAGGTATGGAAAGCGCCAGGTGCTCAGCGATTGTACCGGCTGATGTGCCGATGACATCTCCCTTAAGGACGTAACCGGTAAAGAGAAGCAGGGCGGCAAGAGGCATGGACGCTACAAGCCTGACCCAGTACCAGACAGTTCCCTCGCGGTATGCTCCGCGCCAGATATGTTCAGCCATATGGACAAGAAAAAGGATGAAAAATACCTGGCTGGAGTACCAGTGGAAGGACCGCAGATATTTGCCCCAGGGCAGGGTGACATCAATGGTCAAAATGGAATCGTATGCGTCACGGAAGTCATACTGATACATCATAAAAATTCCTGAAATAACCGAAAGCAGCAGACATGCCAGGGTAAGGTCCCCGGTCTTGAAATTAAGTCGCATCTTCCACAGTTACGATATAACCATCTTTGCTGGAATACGACACAGGCAGTTCCGGCAGGTCTTTCAGGGCGGGACCGCGAAGAACCTTCCCGTTGGTGGCGTAGCGACTCCCATGACAGGGGCAGACAAGAAGATCGTCTTTTTCACTGTAATTAACCCTGCAGCCGAGATGGGTGCATATCCGGGACATGGATGTCGGACCGTCAGGGGCGGGGAAAAGGAAAAAATCATCTTCCACCAGAAGAAGATCCTTTTCAGGTGTAGCCCTGACCCTGACTTTTACCGGGAGACGCGGAATCCTGCTTACGACGAACGATAACGGCGGGTAGAGAAATATTCCCAGCAGTCCGACCTTTGCAAGATCAATAAGTCTCGTTAAAAAAAAACGTCTGTTCGTCAACATTTTATATGCCTTGCTCCGCCAGTATCTTCATCAGCTCTTCATGCTGTTCCTTTGAGAGCATATCGAAAATTATGTTCTGAATTTCCAGAAACCGCAGAGTGTGCTC
Source organism: Leptospira biflexa (assembly GCA_020720805.1). Lineage (GTDB taxonomy): Bacteria > Spirochaetota > DYNZ01 > DYNZ01 > DYNZ01 > DYNZ01. Next base: position 1,432 of record DYNZ01000227.1, read on the forward strand.
GACTTTGAGGGCCGCTATCTTTTCAAATTGCGGCGTCATTTCGTTTCTTGTTGCGGTTCCTGTGTAAAATCTTTTCTTGGCCTGTTCTTCAAGAACCTTGATCTCCTTTGCCCTTACTGCCATCTCCTTTATCTCGGGGGATTTCAAAAGATTGTGCAGAAACTGCCTCTGTTCTTCACTGAAGTGCAGCCTGTCAAAATTATCAAGGATGGAGTGATGGACACAGGGCAGAATATCCGCCTTGACGATGATGTAGTCATGGGGCTTAAAGGACTCTTCGGCAATGGCGGTTCCTCCTTGACCTTTCTTGACCTCAAAAGCGTCAGCCGGGGCGGCAAAAGTACACACAACAAAAAAAACAGCCAGAGAAAGTCCAAAAAGATTGGATAGATGTTTCATCAGTTTTACTCCTTAAAAAAGTTATTTGGATCTAAATACAGACCTCATCAACGCACACCTGAATGAGCCGATTTTTTTTGGACATAAGGGAACACAGGATGAAGAAGAATTGTAAAAAAACTCCAATAAAAATGTCAAACCCAACAATTTTTCAATATTTTTTTCGGTTCCCTATGTCCAGCTTTAAGGTCAAATGCAATAATGTCAGCATGTTGTGTGGCGGTTAAGACCTGTGCTTGACGAGGTCTGTACACCCAGTTGCCCAGCTAATGTTTTCCAGCAGGGCATCCATTTCCTCATT
>DYNZ01000005.1 GCA_020720805.1 Leptospira biflexa
TCGGGTTTTCTACCAATAAGCATCGATGCTTCGATAAACTTGTATGGTGAGCCTGCGATGCATCGAGCTTGTCGAGATGTCGAACCACAGCACAAGATTTACTTCGACAAGCTCAGTACAAGTGATCGGTTGGGCAATGCCATAACCGCGTCCTTTTGGTACAAAGTCCATTACAAACAGTATAGCACGTGCGCATAAAAAAAGGCTGCCCGCAGGCAGCCTTTTTTATCATGTTCATAAATCAATCAAGAGGGTTTATTGGCCTGTTGTCGAACCATTTTTCATCTCTGCCTGTAGCTTAGCCAGCTCCTCTTTTGCAGCCTTTTCAGGAATCAGATTTTCAGGAATCTTCAAATCCTTTGGTGGAATCACAAAAACCTGGTTAGGATAGATCAAATCTGGATCCTTAATCTGCACCTGATTTACCCTGTAAATCTTTGGCCAGAGACGAATATCCTTGTAATAGTGAACGGCAAGCCTCCATAAAGTCTGCTTATTGCGACGCTGCCATTTAACTGTATGTTTTGGCGCCTTTTCCAGGGATGCCCAGAAAGCAACTATACCCTCCAGCTCCATAATGCGCGCTTCCACACCCTGCTTCTTCTTGTTCTGCGCATCAAGCTCCTGCTGTTTCTTTCTAGCCAGAATAGCGGACTCTTCGCCGATCACCTGTTCAGCCAGACGGTACGCCTCTTCAGATTGTGAGTAGGCGTCATCAAAGCGCTTGTCTGTCAGCGAAGTCTCCGCAGACTTGAGGCTCTCTTTGGCACCATTGAGCTCATCCTTCTTTTCTGTGGCGGCAAAGGACTTTTCAGCCTGGGAAACCTTTTCCCGGGCTTCCTTCAGTTTATCTTCGGCGCGTCGCTGCTTTGTAACAAACAGAGCGTCATCGGCGTTGATTTTTGCCTCTTTTAGCTCTGCCAGGGCTTTTTTCAACTTCATATCGCTTGTAAGAGACTTAGATTCTGCAGCCTTTGAGCGTGCAGTCTGTAATTTTTCCGGGGCATACTGCTTTCCGCCCAATGATTCAGCATTCAAGATGGTTTTTTCTACATTGCTGATGGAATTATTAATATCTGGTACCTGCTCTCCGCATATGGTTCGAGCTTGCAATGCCAGCTTATCTGCCTCTGCAGCCAGATCATGAGCCCCATCTGCCTCTTTTATAACCTGCTCATATTTCTTCGCGTCGCTATCTTTTTCCTTGTTAGCGACATCGAACAGCTCTTTTGCCTTCTTGAATTTTTCTTCAGACTCTGCGTACTTCTTTTTAGCGTCGCTAAACTCCTTATTCGCGAACATCTCGGCATTGGCATCGTCCGCTGCCTGAATATGGGCTTTCGCTGTATTCATCATCTCCTGGGCACGTTTTTGCGCTAGGGCGGCCGAAGTGATCAATTCAGCCATTTCGGCCAATTTTTTTGCCTCAATCGCTTTTTTCTCGGCATCTTCCTTCTTTTCAGCAGCCACAAGATTATGGCCTTCATGAAGCGCCACTCTGGCTACGGAAAGCTTAGCTGAGGCGTAGGTAGCCGCACCCTTCTCTTCCGCTTTTATGATGGCCTTTTTCGCTTCGCCAAATTTTTCAATCGGCACAAAATCCCCGCAGGAAACCATAAAGAGCAGCGCCGCTATAAGCAGCAACGCAATCTTATTGATAAAAAGTGTTCTCCGTTTCATAGTTGCTTCTCAATCCCTCGTTTATTTAAGAAAATTTATACATAATATGATAAAAAAATAGGTAATATATCTGACATCGAAACTTCGATGATTTGAATGTTACGATTTCTTGCGTATTCAGGTCAATAACAAAAAATCCTACCTATTATATTTGCTATTTCTAACCTTCTCTTAAAATTATTTATAGGAAACCAGGGCTTGCTCTTCGCTTTCAAAGATTTCAAAAAATGATGTCAATTTTGTTAATTCGAAGACTTTCTTAACAGAAGCATAAACATTGATAATTTTTAGACTGCCTTGCAATTTTTTTAAATTAGATAGACTAGAGATCAATGCTCCGATTCCTGATGAATCGATATAAGAAACTTTTGCTAAATTGATTATAACATTCACTTTTTGCTCTTCAATCAGCTTACTAATAATATCCTTGATTTCGGGTGCGTTATACAGGTCAATTTCTCCTCTTATGTCCAAAATGGTAATCTTTCCTGCATCTCTTCTTGAAATCTCCATAAAATCGAAACTCCTCCTACACTATTCCATGGTTCAAACTGTGGAAATAATATCGCGGTGGCTACCATTTTTTTTCTCAACCGGGGCCGGTAGAGAAACGAAAGCCCTTATAGAGAAACTCCAATCGGGGTTAGCTGTCAACAAAAATTCAAACTGATTCTACGAATCCTGACTGATATCCAGACTTCCCCGTTGACCTTGCTCGAAGGGATAGATCTGTAGCCAATGCTGCATAAAAGAGCTAAAATTTCCCTGAAATATATTGGTTCTCACCTGGTCAAGAAACTGACGCATAAAGGTCAAATTGTGCTCCGTTGCCAACATAGCCCCCAGTATCTCTCGATTGCGAAAGAGGTGATGCAAATAGGCAGCCGAATACAGGGAACAGGTGTGGCACTGGCACTCGGGATCGATGGGTTGTTCGTCTGTCCTGAACTGGGCATTACGAATATTGCGTTGACCGATTGATGTCAAAAAGGAGCCATTCCTGGCATTGCGTGTCGGCAAAACACAATCAAACATATCAAATCCCGCATCCACGGAAATCAGGATATCCTGAATCGTTCCTACTCCCATGATATACTTTGGCCTATCCGCCGGTAGTAGCGCCGCAGATAGATAGGCCATCTCCTGAAACATAACACGATCCTCACCAACAGAGAGACCACCCACGGCATAGCCGGGAAAATCAAGATCAACCAGCTCCCTGGCTCCTCTTTCGCGGAGATCAGGAAAGAATCCCCCCTGTAATATGGCAAATGGATAGCCATCGCCGTAATGGTTATCCAGTAACCCTTGACTTTGCTCATTATGATAAAATTGTTTGCTACGGCGAGCCCATAGGTTGCTGCGACGCAAGGCTTCCTCGTATTGGCCCCTTTCGGCGCCAAAGGGAACTACCTGATCTAACACCATTCGAATATCAGAACCAATATGATACTGTGCTTCCATGACGGACTCCGGAGAAAAATGGTGAATGGAACCATCGTGATGCGAGCGAAACTCCACATGTTGATCAGAAAAACGGGTAAGCCCGGAAAGAGAGTAGGTCTGAAATCCTCCTGAATCTGTGAGCAAAGCGGCATCCCATTGGGCAAAAAAACGCAAACCACCGAACTGCTTCAGAACATCTAATCCAGGGCGTAATACCAAATGATAGGTATTTGCCAATACTAATTGATAACCAAGACGATCTAGAAAGGCGTGATCGAAGGCTTTAATCGTTCCCAGCGTTCCCACCGGCATGAAAATCGGTGTTTGGATACTACGACCTTTCAGTTCCAGTTGCGCCAGCCTGGCCTGACCTTGTGTTTGATTTCGATTTGGGACTACATTAAAAAAATTTTTCAAGGTCATTACTTTTTTACTCTCCCTGCTTTGGAACTGATTTGATAGGAAAAATCAAGAGACATCTCCTCCCAATTGCTCTGCTTTAATTCGACCAGCCAGACCTGGCCTATTTCAAAACGAAGGCCTGTGCGCTGTCCAATAGCAGCCTTCTCCTCCTCAAAAAATTCGAAGTAATCGCCATAAATATTTTCCAGGAGTAATCTGCCCTCTACCGGTATATCCGCTAAAGTGACAAAAAAACCGAGACGGAAAAAGCCGGTGAGCATCACCTCAAAACTCTTGCCTACACTCTCCTGATACGCCCGGCATAACGTTAGTTTTTTCATGTCCCTCTCCGCTTCCATAGATAGCCTTTCCGAAGCAGACACTTGAGTGCCAAGCTGCGTCAGATCATGGTCATCATAGAAAGGCCTGCGTCCGGCCAGTGCGTTGCGGATCTGTCTGTGGACAACCAAATCCGGATAACGCCTGATGGGTGATGTAAAATGGAGATAATCGGAAAATCCCAAACCAAAATGTCCGATGCCGGCATCATTCAAATATTGGGCCTGCTTTAAGGACCGCAACAAAAGGTAGGAAAAAAAATTATGCAAGCGGTGACCTCGAATTAGCCTGCCAAGCCTGGCAAAACTACCAATCAGATCCTGTTCATCCCACTCCCATTCCAGTCCAAAAAAAGAGAGCTCTTCCTGCAAGGCAAAAAGTTTCTCAGGATCGGGTTTCTCGTGAACACGAAACAGGGCGCCGATTCCACGCTTTTTTAAAAAATCCGCAGCGGATTGGTTTGCTGCCAGCATTAACTCCTCAATCAAATGGTTGCTTTGCAATTCTGCATCAACATGAACATGATACCGGCTCTCATCAGACTTCGCAAGAGGGTCTACGGCTATCAGGATATCCGGCAGATTCAGATCCAGCCGTCCTGCAGTAAAAGATCTTTTTCGCAACACATCAGTAATTTTTTTTATACCGATTAAAAAATCAGAAATTATTTTATCCTTATCAGGATTTTCAAAATGTCCCAAAACTCCCTGCAGCATCTCTTCCGCCTTTTTATACGTTAAGCGATAGTCAACCTGGATGAGAGATGGATAGAACTCATAGCTCTCTATATGCAAAGTCTTATCTAAAATCATTTCACAGGTAAAGGCCGCCTTTTTTTCGCCGGCCCGCAAAGAGCAATAGCGCTCGCTTAAAAAAGGAGGTAGCATGTGGATCACATGATTCTGTAGATACGTACTGTTTCCGCGCATCATCGCTTCCCGATCCATATCACTGTCTCCCTGCAACCATACAGCCAGGTCGGCAATATGAACATAAAGATGGTGCTTGCCCTGTATCATCTGGTATGAAATAGCATCGTCAAAATCTTTGGCTGTATCCCCATCGATTGTGACGGTAAATAGGTGCGACCTATCTTTCCTATCCAGGTTGGACCACACGGAATTTCTATCAAGAAAAGCTATCAATTGAGCTGGGTCGGGATACTCCTTTTCCCACTGTTCCAACTGACGTAGATAGTTCAAATCCGGCCATCTGTCGGCTAAACCATGCTTAGCAACAATTCGCTGCAGATCAAGATCGGGATCTTCTGGCGACAACTCACCTTTTGCACGCATCAAGGCGAGCCCAGAAGCATCCGTTCTGGGAAAACCATGGCTATCTCGGGAAGGGGAAATCAACATGATGGTTCCTGGCTTAAAGGCTTCCTCTTTATTTACCTCCAGGACAGCAAATTCCATACCCGGCGTGTCAAAAATACGCAACAGAGGTAATTTTATTTTCTTTCCATATTCAAGCACATACTCCTGGAGTCCCAGGAACTGAGCAAACAGACGGCGGCGGTGACTACGCAACACCTGAACCGCTGTTCCTTCCCATTTATCACGATAGAAATGTGAAAGTTCGACCAGGATATAATCTCGATGCATCAAACCTGGACCAGAACCTGCTGAAACAAAAACTTCTTGATTTGAATAATCAATTTTTACAAATCCGCCGCCAGCACGGATACCATGAAACTCTCCCTGGACATAGCCAGGAGATTGTATCATTATCTCCCTTCCCTGCTCTTTTAGAATGCCAAGACCAATGAGACTCGCAATCATCTGCAATATCTCCTGATCTGCGTGATCCTGCTTCATCCGGGAACGCTCTTTATTGATTTTTGATTTTTTAGATTGTGAACTTTTTCGATTTCTTTTTTCCTGAGTTTGGAAAATTAGTTGATTCACCAGATCTTTTCTCTGCAAAGTTTGACCGTTTTTTTTACGAACGATTTCCAATAAGGCCTTGCTGATCTTTTTAACTTCCATAAATATCCCTTCTAATTAAATTTCTTGATAAAGAATTTTGTTAAAAAAATCCTTCGCATAAGCCAGCGCCTGCTCTTTCGACCTAATCGTTCCAGATTCTTCCAGTTGGCGAATCTCCGCCATCAATTTACCCATAAAGCCATGAAAGCTAGCAGATGACAAAAAAGCATCATCTAGCGATATATTGCGGATAATAGCTGCCGCAGTAACTGTACGCCGCATCCGCTTTTCCATCCGCTTATTAAAATCCACTTCATTACCTGGTTTGACCCAAGGGATCTGATCGGTAATCTCTCCCCTGGTCAGATGGAAATAACGTACCTGCCAACGCATCTCATACCGCGACAATAACGTAAAGTAACCCTGACGCGCTTCGCCCAGACCATAGACATCGCTAGCACCTACCCGGGAACGATAGCAGAAATGAAGATGGCCGCACAGGACAACAACTGGCTGCACCTGATCCACCAGACTGGTAATAGCAGGATTGCCAAAGCTGCATTTTCTATCGTGCTTATCAAGATAGGGAGGTTCGTGGAGGAGCATCAGATCAATCTTTTCCCTCGTGCCCACCTGGAGCGCCCGCAGACGTTCCTGCTCTTGCATATATTTGGGCAACAGATCCTGATCTGGCATTTTCCGTTTGCTGACAATCTTGCCGAGAGCCAGAATCGATATATTGTCGACTAGCGATAGGCTTCCCTGCTCCATCAAAAAAAAATTTTCTACAAAAATATCACCGGCGATAATCTGGTCGGCCAGAGAAAAATCTTCATGATTGCCCTGAATGGCGTAGACAGGAAGAGTAAATTTTTTTTGCTTGTGCAGATAGGGAAAAAATTGCTCCACCGGATTCCGGTGCTTCTGGATTAGCCATCTCTCCTTCGAAGTCAGCGAATCCAGTTTTTCAATATTATAAATCCCCACATCCCCAGCATGGAGCCCAAACGCAACCCTTCCACCCAGAGCAGAAGCAATTTCCTGAGCCTTCTTGATAATCTCTTCAAGCACATCGAGACTGGAGTGACTGTCCGCGACTGCCAAAATAAAAGCCTGATCAACCGCCATAGCGAAATTCCTTTATGCGCGCGACACAGAAACAATTCATTTTTACAAGCCCTTCCCGTTTGCTATACTGCATAGAAATGGTTCTTCTTACATTTTGGTGTTTCGGAAATCCCAGCACAAACTACATTAACTTTTTAGCCAAATTTTCTGCTTGCGCAAAATTCGGCATGCTGTGCATACACATCTCAATCAGAATCTGTTTTCCATATCACCAATTTTTTGTAAATTCGTATACCAATAAGCATCGATGCTTCGATATACTCGAAACACTTTGGTTCTCGGGTTTTATACTGGCTAAAGGGTGCGTCGACATCGCTGGCATTGCCTTGCGATATCCGAAAACCAAAATGCCTTTAGTATAAACTTGGATGGTGAGCCTGCGATGCATCGAGCTTGTCGAGATGTCGAACCACAGCACAAGATTTACCTCGACAAGCTCAATACAAGTGACCGGTTTGGCAATGCCAAAACCGCGTCCTTTTGGCACAAAGTCCATTGCAAACAGTATAACAATCAAGATAGGATGATTTACAATCATGACCGAGCAAAGTAAAGCCTTTTATCTATCAAGTCTCGGCCTGGTGACCGGGCTATTGAGCGCAACCCTTGGAATTGGAGGCGGAGTTATCGTTGTTCCCAGTTTGCGTACCTGGTTCTCGTTTAGCAACAAAGCGGCCGTTTATTTATCGCTGGTTACCATCGTGCCTGTCTCCCTGTACGGAGTCATTGGGCATTATCTGGTCAAACCGGACAATATCCTCTGGTTGCCGACCCTGTATCTAGTGATCGGATCCATCCTGGGAACAAAAATGGGTGTCAAAATCTTTCATCTTGTCAATGAAAAAATCCTGCGCTATCTCTTTATCCTCATCCTGGCCTACTCTGCCGCTAAAATGACACCCCTATGGGAGTTACTGCCGGTTACAGCAGATATTGATTATCTGTATCCAAAATTCTATTATTTTATTCTTTTTGGAATCGTTGCCGGAGCTTTCTCTTCGATTTTCGGCGTCGGCGGAGGGGTCGTCATCGTACCGGTTCTATCGCAGTTGTTTGGTCACAGCATAAACGAAGCGATCGCCTCATCACTGCTATTTATTCTGCCGACATCGTTATTGGGACTCTGGTTTCATCGCGGAGGTCAAAAAATTGAAAAAAGTATCATTATACCCTTAGCGATTTCTCCCATACTAGGAACAATCGTCGGCGCTTTTCTGGTAAATTATATGCCTGCATCTTTCTTGAAAAATCTTTTTGCTGTGGTGCAGATCTATTTTGCTGTCAAACTCCTGCGCCTTCAGGAAAACAAATAAAAGAATCCAGAAATCAGTCTCCTAAAAATTTATCGGACAACAAGTAACCGCGCACATAGTCCATAATTCCCTGCTCCAGAGAGTAAAGCTCCTGCGAATAGCCTGCAGCCACAATTTTTCGAGAGTCAGATTCGGTAAAATACTGGTATTTCGGCTGAAGATAGCCAGGCATCTCCACATATTGGATCTTTTCCGGTTTGTCCATCGCTGTGAATACAGCGCGCACCAAATCGTTCCAGGATCGGGCTTTACCTGTACCAATATTGAACAATCCGCCAATCTCGCGGTGTTGAAAAAAATGGATGGCCATCGCAACCGCATCCTTGATGTAGATAAAATCCCGCTTTTGCTCGCCATCTTTAAAATCGCTGCGATAGGAGCGAAATAGCTCAACATGCCCTGTATCCCGAATTTGCTCAAATGCCTTATGAACAACACTTCGCATATCATCCTTATGAGCCTCATTGGGACCATACACATTAAAAAATTTAAGTCCAACCTGCTGCGACAATAGCCCCTGCCTGCGCGCCCAAAGATCAAACATCTGCTTGGAATATCCATACATATTCAAAGGGCGTAACGTATGAATCTCGGATTCAATATCCGCATAACCCGATTCACCCAGACCATAAGTAGCGGCAGAGGAGGCATATATAAAACGGATGTTTCTTTCTGCGCAGAAGGAGGAGAGAATCCGAGTAAACTCAAAATTATTCTCAATAAGATAGGAGGCGTTCTTCTCTGTTGTGCTGGAACAGGCGCCCATGTGAAAAACACAATCTATCTCAGGCCACTCTTCATCCCATTGAATACGGTCGAGAAACTCATCCTTTTCCAGATAATCCGCGAAACGGAGAGCCCGCAGATTTTTCCACTTTTCGGACGAGCCAAGATGATCCACGATCAGGATGTTATCGATCCCCATCTCGTTCAATTTCCAGACTATGGCGCTTCCGATAAACCCAGCACCTCCGGTTACGATGATCATACTCTTGTCCTTCCTGAATCAATTAAGATGGTCGCGGTCACGGCCGACACTGTCAAGAAATTTTCTCTCTTCCGGGGTCAGTGAGTGCAAACCATGACGGGCGATGCGATCCAATAGTTCATCAACCCGCTTCTCTGTCTCGGCAAATGTCCGCTCTGCAAACGAGGTTGGCTCCTTGCGATAATCCCGGATATGCACCACCTTTGCATCCGAAATCCCATCCCTGCGACGCTTTTTTCCGGAAAAAAATTTGCCCCAATTTTGACGCCGATAGATGATATACAAAAAACCGGCTAAAATTCCACCAAGATGACCGGCGTGGCTGATATTTCCGCCAACTCCGCCCATCACTCCAAAAAACGAGATAAACCCGAAAGCTGCCACAAACCATTTCATCTTCACGGGAAATAGAAAATAGATATAGACCATTCGATCAGGCCAACTCATAGCGCTGGCCAACAAAAGGCCAAATAGCGCTCCACTGGCGCCGATGGTGATGGAAAACCCGACACCAAATAACAGGTCAAGAATCAGGATAAAAATTCCGGCGCCAATACCACAGATCAGATAGTATTTTAAGAACTGCCTGGTTCCCCAGACAATCTCCAACTCACGGCCAAACATCCAGATGCCGAGCATATTAAACAGGAGATGCATAATCTGTTCTGTGGAATGGAGCCACATATAGGAAAAAACCTGATAGACCAGCCATTTTTCATAGGCCAACCGCGACAGACCGAAAAACAGCTCCATGGGAAGCTCCATGAGCCTGCTTAAAACCTGCAACAGGAACACAACAACATTTGCGATCAAGATCAGCTTGACTGCTGGCGGCATTACACCAGCAAAAAAGCTGTTCTCCTGGGTTTGGTATGTATATCCTCTCATCGCTGCCCTTTGAATCCTGAGACCTATTTATTATGCGGCTTGGGAGGCTGCGGCTGCTTCGCAGGCTTTTTCTCCTCGGTTGCCTTGAGCTTGTCTTTAAAGACCTCAAACTTGGCCTCACGCAAACGCTTCTCAATCCAGGAACGAACCAGTAGATTCTCCTGATTGCGCTGTAGTGTCAGACGAATCTGCTCTTTGACCTCATCATATTTTTTGGGTGGCAAAACTGGCTGTGGCCGCTGTCCCGGCTTGGGCTTGATCGTCGCAGGCCGATTTTTGGGGTTGTATCTGCGATCGTACTCCTCCCTAATCTGCTTTTCTGTTACAGGTAGCGCTGAAACTTTCAAGGTATCCAGAAAAGAACTTGCCAGAAAACGGTCAAAGGGGGCGCCCGCTAGCTCTTGCTTTTTGTACTCGCTCACAATATCCTGAAATTCGCCAGGCTCTTGGATCACCTTTTGTGAAAGCGTGTAGAATCTGTTAAAATAGTCTATACCGCTTTGAAGGGTATCATCTTTCATCGATTTCAGGCTCTCTTCGATCTCTTTGGGATCTGAAATCTTTTTGCGCTGGTACAAACGGAAGTACTCCTCTAAAAATTGGGCACGGCTCTTCTCCAGCCCCATAAACGAAAATACCACCTCTGTACTCTTCCCTTTTCGAACAGCATCGACTGTTATCCATTTATTCGCTTTGGCCTGCAGTTTTGCGACAAAATCATCTGCGGCAGAACGGAAGGCATTTCTCTCAAAACTCTGCTTCTGCGCGGCCTCGGGAAAAATGGTATTCACATTTTTCGGTGTCACTTTGGTTTTATCCTCAACCAGAATCACATGGTATCCGAATGGAGATTTCACCGGCTGGGTGACCTTACCGACTTCGGTGGTAAACGCTGCCTCGGCAAAGGGTTCTACCATCATATTTTTCCTGGTAAAGTAGCCCACGGAGCCACCCTTTCCCTTACTGGCATCTTCAGACATCATCTTAGCGATATCTGCAAAAGATCTCTTTTGCGTCAATAATGGATAGACCTTCATCGCCTTTGCCCTGGCCTGCTGATAGGCCTGCTCCTTTTCTCCAGGGGTCAAAGCCACCCGCTTCTGATTCACCAGCTTGGTATTTTCCACGCGAAACAGAATATGGCTGGCCTTTACCACATCCAGCTCGTACTGGGGATTTTTCTGAAACAACTCTCGCTGCTTCTTCTCAAAATCGGTAACCAGCAAACGGCGCCGCTCCATCTCCCACGATTTCTGAAACTCGCCCTTTTTTTCCAGAGAGCTTGCTCGACCTGCCCTGGCTGCCAAGTCGATAATGGCAATCTGGCGCAGGATATTTTCCTGATATCGTACATTGGACATGATATTTTTTTTCTGGAAAGGGTAGAATTGATCGATCCACTTCTCCAGGTCTTGCTGTTTCACCTGCTTATCCTCATATTTTGCCAGAGTCGGATTGCAGGCTGTGGCAGCTAAAGCCACCAGTGCCAGCGCCACCATCCCCTTGAATAAGGGGCGACTCCCCAAATACCATTTGTGAAAAGAGCTCTTTTTTGCATGAAAAGTCACAATTTTACCTCTTACAATTTCCTTTTATTTCTGTAGATTGCTATATTTTTTCCAATCGCTTTATCCGGTTGCTTCCAAAAGAGGTTTGCTCCTCCATTGGCCCTGCCCCAAAAGACCAATTTCAAAAGAATTTTTACGTTGGAAAGTGTAAAGAGCACTTTCGGCGCAATCAAATACTAATGATGAAAGACGGATAGGCCTATTCAGGGTCTCCACATCAATCTATCGAATTCAATGAAATGTTCTCTCAAGATTGCTATTAAAAAAAATTGTTGCCAAATGTTTTTTTACCTGAACAATTGCGCCTGAGTATTCGCATTCCCAGTACCGATGGAAGTAGGATTAGGAACATGAGACAACGCAACAGCCGCAAGCTCCGCATCGCAACCGCTTTTTTCTTTTTGACAATTTTCATCTCGATTCTGTTCGCCGCGCCCCTAATCGCAGACGATGAGTACGATCTGGGTAAAAAAGCCTATGGCCAAAAGGAGTACAGCACAGCCGAGCGCTATTTCCAAAAGGCGTACGAAGCCTCAGTTCGCAAGAATAAAACAGACAAGATCCCTAAAAGGCTCTTCTATCTTGCCCGAACACAATACCAACTGCAGAAATACGGCCTGGCTCTGGAAAATCTTACAAAATTGAAACAGCAGTTTCCGGATTACAATCCAGATCGCGTGAAAAGTTATTTAGATCGATCCGCGAAAAAAGCCGGCAAAGAGACAAAAGACGGAGATAGCTCTACCTGGCAGGATCAGAAGCAAACAGATGATAAATTTCTGAGTGCAAGCCACGCACAAAGCCTTGTAGAGAAGGCAGTATCGGAAAAGATATACTTTTTAGATCTGTCAGGAAAATTAAGCGAAAAAGACCGTGAAACACTTACCAGGCTTGCCAAGCAAGCGCAGGATAAAGGTTTCACGCTCTACATGTACGCCGTTAATGTACAAAACTATCAAGATTTGCAAAAAATTACAGCAACAATTCCGAAACGGTATGGCTTTCAATCTCTTGAGCTGCTGGTTCTGTTGGCACCGAACCCAAGAGGCGGATTCGCCGTCGGCAGCGACTACATCTCCAGGGAGAAACAGCAAAAAATCGCCAACGAGTCCCTGCGCGTGTGGCGTCAAACTCCTCCAGAGGGACGGACAGCCTATGGTGTTGTTCTCGAGACCTTTGCGGAAAAAATCCTCAACAAATCTAATTTCAAACAGAGTCTGATTCAAACCGGGGTTGGCACCACCATCCTCATTGTTCTGGCGGTCGTTGGCATTGTCGGGGCGGGAATCTACGCAGCCAGAAAACTTAAGCAGAAAAAATTCCGCGATCTGCTGGAAAGCGGCAGGGATCTGCTGTTTGCCATCAATGACCGGCACAGCCATTTAGAAGCTACAAATGCCTTTTTTATCAACTGGTCAACCAAACTGGACGAACTGGAAAAACAAAATAACTGGAAAAAACCACAGGAGCTGGAACGGCTTATCGCTGTTATGCAATCCTATCTGGCTCAGCCCAATCAATCCAAAGAGGATCTGGAGCGTCCTCTCTTTTCCCAGGATCTTGGCAATATTCGCATTGAAAAAATGCGCCGCCAGGACGGTAAAGAGTATTTCTGCTACTCCACTGGCGAGCCCATCACCAGCCCCGAAATCTATATTGCTACAATCTCCCAAAAAGATGGTACAGAACTGAGGGTAACCCTCAGCGATGCTGTAGCCCAGGAGGTGATTAAAAATCCCAAATCCTTGCATGTACGCACCTATGAACATGATGGTCAACGCCTTCCCTGGTATGAAATTCCCAATTACCGCTATGATCCCTATGATAGAGCCTGGCAAGCGTTGATGTGGTACAACCTGGGAAGCATGATGAATCGACCCCATTACCATGACCAATCCCATTACCATTCAGGCTCATCCTATCCTCAGCATAGCTATCACGTTTCGGAGTCAGATTACGGTAGTTATGAATCACTTGAATCCACTCCCGGAGTCTCATTTGCCGATTCCATGAGTGCGGACAGCGCTGACCAGGTAGCAGGCGCCTCGTTCAGCAGCCGGGAAAGCGGCTCCTCTGATGTTGCCGGATCCAGCTTTTCCTATCAGGACAACTCCTGATGGTGCTTAGCAGCCATAGAGCGCTATAGGCTCTGGAATATGCCAGAAGGTCGGGCGCCAAAGGTCTTTTTTTATGCAGTCAACGGCCTGGGTCTAGGCCATGTCACCAGACTCATGGCAGTTGCCCGCCAGTTACGGCGGATTGCAACCGATGTGCAGATCGTCTTTATCACCTCCACGGAAGCCTCCCAATTGCTCTATCAGGAGGGGTTTACCCATTTCAAACTCCCCTCCAAAAACTCCGCCTCCAGCAGCGGGCTAAAAAAAAGCGAGCTCCAGTTAAGCTACCAGATGATCATCCAGTCTCTGTACGCTATCCTGAAACCATCCCTTCTGGTGGTGGATACCTTCCCTGTCGGATTGCTGCATGAGCTATTTGGCATCCTGCAGCTTCATCATGGTATCCCTAAGGTTCTGATCCAACGCAATATCAAACTAGAACGCCAGGAAGATATCACTGTGCGCCAGCAGGGATTTTACCAACATATCATCGTTCCTCATCAGGAAGAGGAGGGACCGTTTGCGACCAGAGATGACATACCCGCAACTGCGGTAGGCCCTATTCTGATACGCAATCGCGAAGAAATCTTTCCTCGGGAAAAGGCATTGGCCATATTAAGGCAAGGCTGCGGTTATCATGATCTTTCCATGCAGAGAAAAAAAATTTTTGTTACCATGGGAGGCGGCGGCGACGTCAACCTCATTCCAGGAGTGTCAATCATTGGCCAGATCGCAGAGCGTTTTCCAAATTATGATTTTTTTATTCCCCGCGCGCCATTAGCCCGCAACCTGCCGGCTATGCCCCAGACAAACATCTACTTCTTTCAGTACTATCCAATTCTGGAGTTGTTAAACGCCTTTGACTTTGCCATCAGCTCTTTGGGTTACAACAGTTTTCATGAGCTGCAATTCGCCTGCATGCCAGCGCTCTTTTTCCCTCAGGATCGCGTCTTTGACGATCAGGCCGAACGGGGCAAAACGGCTGCCGATAAAGGTCTGTGCCGCTACGTCCCCAACCTTGACACGGATCTCCTCGCAAGAGAGATCACATTTCTGGCCGAGCCTGCCAACACCGACTCCTTGCGGCAAAACATGAAAAAAAAATGTTTTGACAATGGTGCTATCCTGGCAGCTCAGATTCTACAGAGATTTCTCCATTTCCCTGATTCGTAACCTATGTCCACATCCTTTTTAAATCATCATCGCGAACCCTTACCTTCAGAGCAGAGAGAGTGGCAACTGATTACTATTGTTGAATGCAGTATCCATGGGGCGCTCATCCTGCAGAGCAACCAAATTCGCTTCGCGAACCGCTCCGCATTACGACTACTGGAATTAACAGGTGATCAGTTGAAAAGCATCGACTTTGCCACTTACTTGAATCGATCTATGCAGTGCCAGCCATACTTTTCTACCGATAAAATTCTTGCTGACAGCGAGCGCGCCCTGCAGGAGGAGATTCGTATTCGATTGGTTCGATCAGACCAAAAACAGATTTGGTTGCGAATCTGGGGTATTGAGATCGCTTATGATGGAGATACCGCTATACTCCTCAATTTTATGGATATCACAAAAAACAAGGAAACCGAGATGCAGTTGCTGCGCCAGGAGAAAATGGCTACCATTGGTCAACTGGCTGCGGGTATTGCTCATGAGATCAACACCCCGCTAGCCTATATCCAGAGCAACCTGGTTGTCCTGCAGCAATATATGGAAAATATAAAAGCCTTTTACACTCAATGTCATAAATTAACAGAGACACAACAATATTGCGATGAATTGGATGCGGATTTCCTTTTCCCGGACATTGATACCCTTCTCAAAGAAAACCTGGAAGGGAGTCGCCAAATCGCCCATATCATTCGAGATCTGCGCCAATTTGCCAGTATTGACACGGACAACGACAACTGGTTTGAGGTGCAAGAGATACTGGAAGCAACCTTAAATGTCCTGAATAACCAGTTAAAGTATCATGTCCACATTGTGCGGGATTATGAGCCCAACCTTCCCAAGATTTACGGAAACTCCCAGGACTTTGGACAAATTTTTATGAATCTCATTATCAATAGCTCCCAGGCCATCGCAGAAAAAGCAGCTCAAATAGGCGCCATACCAGCCTCGTACCAAGGCGAGATCACGCTGCGCACCCGACTTGGCAGTCAAAACGAAAATAGCATCATCAAAGTCAGCGTGATAGATAACGGAACTGGAATTTCAGAAGAAAATTTAAAAAAAATATTTGATCCATTTTTTACAACAAAGCAGATCGGTCAGGGATCAGGCCTTGGGTTAAGCATTGTTTTTGATATTATCACAAAAAACGGAGGCCAAGTCCAGGTGGAAAGCCAACCTGGCCAGGGTACCGCCATCCATATCTCGATTCCCTTAAAAGGAGCAAAAAAAAATGAATGATGACAAACAGCCTGAGGAAAAACAGGAGCCCCAAATCCAGGAGTACAGATTGGTCGTTGTGGACGACAATGAGTCGGTATGCAACAGTATCCGCCGTGAATTAGGCATGAAAACCAAACATGAATCCTTTCGCTTTCAAATCAAAGATTTCCAGGATCCCGAGGTCGCGTTCAACTATATCTGCGACCATGATGTTCACCTGGTTATCAGCGATATCAAGATGCCCTTTATGACAGGCGATCAACTCCTGGCCAAAATCAAAGAACGCTGCCCACAAAAACCAGTTTTGATCATTACAGGGTACGCCACAAAAGATAACATCCTCTCCATTTTTAAGGCAGATAAAAATACCATTATACTCAGTAAACCCTGGGATCCAGATCGCCTATACGCATCAATCAAAAAATTACTTGATCTCAAAGATTCGTAAAACGCTGTATGACTGTCACGATCTCTTCCGTTGTGCATGGTTTGGCAAGGTAGGAGTGAGCCAACTCTTTTCCAAGATGATACACCTCGGTCTCTGACTGGCCTGTCATTAATACACGATACATCTGGGGATATAGATTTTTAACCCTCTCCAAGAGCTCAAGTCCATTTACATCCGGCATTTTGTAATCGGCAATGATTAAGTCAATTTTTTTTTGACCCATGAGATCTAGCGCTATTTTTGCTCCGGAACAAAACTCCATCTCCCAGGTATCCTTGTACTTGCGCAGAGATCTCCTCAGGCTGCTGAGAAGATTATCATCATCATCAACGAAAAGGATAGTACGCTTAACCATAATGCCTCCCTGGATGTTCTTTAAGAAAAACAAACCCCATTTATACCGAAAAGAAATTGGTTTTCCCTATGGCATAAAAAACCTATTTGGGATCCATAAAAAAACGAATGATAAACACAGTTCCTTCTCCCTCTTTCGTTTCAAACAACAGAGAACCCCCGTGTTTTTCTACCACTATAAATCTCGCAATGCTTAACCCTTGACCAGTCCCTTTGCCGACCCCCTTTGTGGTAAAAAAAGGATCATATATTCTATTCTGAATCTTTTCTGGTATGCCAGTACCATTATCGACAATCCTAATTTCTATACTGTCCGTCAACAATCTCGTTGAAATATTGATTTTCCCTTTTCTTTCAGGATCTTTATTACGTGCCTCCTGGATGGCGTGAGCCGCGTTTACCAATATATTGATCAAAACCTGGCTTATCTCGGCAGGAAAGCCTTCCATTGCAGGCAGCCCTGCTCCCAGTTCCAATTGAACCTCCGCGTCATACTTCCACTCATTTTTTGCCAGAAACACCGCGTCTTCTACGAGCGAGTTTATTATTACGGGAACCTTCTCCTCCTGATCAGGTCTGGCAAAACTTTTCATAGATTTTACGATCCTGGCGACATGCTCTAAACCCTGCATCGTTTGCCGAAATGTAACAGGTATCTCTTCTACCAAATAGGGAAGATCCATCCCCGATATTATTTGTGAAATTTCTTGAAATGATTCTGAAAGGTCCTGTTTTTGTTGAAATTGGCTTTCCAGTCTCTGGTAACGGCGATACACCTCTGCCAACTTTTCAAAGGCCTCCTGCAGAAACCTTGTATTTTCCATAATATATTGAGTCGGGGTATTGATCTCATGAGAAATCCCGGCGGAAAGCTCGCCAATGGATTTCAGTTTCTGATCCTGGATGAGCTGCATCTCCATGACTCTTTTTTTTGTGATATCCTTGGCGTACAAAAGGCAACCCCTGATGTTTTTTTTATCGTCCATAATGGGATTTATGGTCACAGCAAGAAGTATTTCCGCGCCAGATCTATCCTGATAGGACAAGGTATCAATATGGGTCGCGCTCAAGGTGCTGTAACTTTCGCACATCCCTTCAAAGACGTCCGGCCAGGCCCAGTTCATGCCGATAGAGAAAAACTTTTTGCCAATTACATCCTCTGCTTTCAAACCAAACGTATTTTCGGCAATATGATTCCAGTGCGTAACTTCCTCTTCCCGGGATATACCGATGATAATAGAATCAATGGAAGAGAGAAGGCTTTGTATTTCATCATGAGCCTGCTGGATCTTTCTTTCAGAGGACTTTTGCTCTGATATATCCATAAAGCTCTCGATAAAAAACAGGTGATTTTGGATCCGTATGGAAACTACATTTTTAACCAGAGTAATGTGCACACCCCTCTCTTGCTTTTTAATTTCCAGCTCTCTTTGAGCGATTTCACCTTCTTTGATGCGATTGCATAAATGCGAACACGACGCCTCTCCGACGGTGCAAAAAATATCCTGACAAGAGGTGCCAAGGATCTCCTCTTTTGTATATCGTAATAGACCTAATGCGGCCTGATTGCAGTCAACAACCAGCATACTTTCAGCATCGACGATAACAACACCGGAAGGAATAGAATCCATTAAGGTACGGTAGCGCTCCTCCTTATCCTGAAGCAATTTTTCTGTCATCTTTCGTTTGCTGATGTCACGCACAATGCAGATTGCCTGCCAATTTCCATCCAGCATGACTGCCGATAGAGAAATCTCAATATAGATTTGGTCATGCTTGCCCGTTACCGCCCTCAATTCCAAGGTGCGGTTTGTTGTGCGGCCTTTGCTTTCCTGAAGCCATTCATTAAAAAATTTTTTATAATCCGCAACAAGTTCAGGAGGCGAAATCATCCTATAAACGGATTGACCAATAGCATTCTCCTCTGATATCGAAAAAATATATTCAGCAGCCGGATTCCAAAGTGACAGGATACACTCTTCGTCCATCATAAAAATAGCATCCTGAGCCGATCTGACAAGCGAGCGAAATTTCATCTCACTCTGCCTCAGATCATTTTCCATATTCTGCTTCTCTGTGATATCTTCCAAAATGCCAGCGACGTGCACTCCATCCGGGCTATAAAAACTACCGGAAAGCCACTCTCTGCGATTCGGTAAATAAATCTTCTTGTGAATAGTTTTTCTGTCAAAAAGTAGAGCTATAGCAATTTCCCGCCAATCCGGAAGAGCGCGCAGCAATCCGGGAAAAATTTTCAACAATGATTGATGAATCAGTTGTCCTTTATCGATCCCGACAATATCAAGAAAATGCTGATTCACCTCTACAATTTCCGCATCAAAGGAGAAGGAGGCATCACTCTTATTTTCATAGAAACGCAGATAAAGAAAAGCGCCTGTCCTGTGAGAAAACAGGAGCTGATAGCGTGATTCCTGGCGAATCAGCTCCTGCTCCATTTCAAAACGTATCCAGGCGTTTCGTAATGCAGCGTAAAGACTAAATTCTGAAAATGGTTTTATCAGATATCCATAGTTCGATATAACAGCGCCCCTTTCCAGAAATTCATCCTCCACCGCAGCTGTCATAAAAATGACCGGAATATGAAATTTTTCTATAATCTTCCCTGCTGTGGTAATACCATCCCACTCCCCTGCCAGCATAATATCCATAAGAATGAGCTGAGGCGGGTCACTCTCGCATATTGCGAGTGCCTCTTCACCAAAGGCTGTGCTGCGAATATCACGATAACCGCGGCGCATCAATATCTGCTCTGCTAACAGGACTACTGTTTTCGAGTCCTCTACGATTAAAACCTTGGGTTTTTCCATGACCATTCCGTTAGATGCAATTCAAAAAGGATGTAAAACCGTCATTAAGTATACTAAAGGCATTTTGGTTTTCGGATATCGCAAGGCAATGCCAGCGATGTCGATGCACCCTTTAGCCTGTATTTACTGTTTGCAATGGACTTTGTCCCGCAACCGTTAATGCCAAGGTCGATAAGGACGCGGTTATGGCATTGCCCAACCGGTCAAATCTTGTGCTGTGGTTCGACAGGCTCACCATACAAGTTTATCGAAGCATCGATGCCTATTGGTATAAAACCCGAGAACCAAAGTGTTTCGAGTATAACATATTCAAATAGAATAGCGCCGAAGGGAGAAAGGCAACAGAAAAAAATAGAAAAAAACAACTTCATGAAAAAAAGCACTCACCAGGTCTCGTTCATGAAAATTTTTCATATCCTGCTTGACTGGATTGCCCGCAACCTGAGCCATATTTTTTGCAAAGAAATCTTCCAGCATAGATTGATCCTCTTTTTTAAGAGCGGAAACAATACCATGATTGCTAAACAGGAAAACCCACAACCGCAGCTGGTGCACCGATATCATCGTATTACCCCCTTACCATCTGTACCCCAGGTCGTTCATATGGATCTGGTCAACGCCTGCAACCTTGCCTGCATCTCCTGCTGGAACCATTCGCCTTTATTGGCAGCACCCAAAAGCCGGAACTGGAAGCTGGCTAAAATGGATACAGAACTAGCCATACGGCTGATTCATGAATTGGCTAAACTGGGTGCGGAAAAATTGATTTTCAGCGGAGGCGGCGAAATCTTTCTCCACCCGGATATTTATACACTGATACTCAAAGCGACACTTTATCCAAAGATGAAGCTTACACTGATGACAAACCTTTTGGCTTGTTCAGACCCGGATTTTCTGATCCAGCGACGAGTCTCCTCGATTCTGGTAAATTTTCACGCCACCAATCGAAAAAGTTACGCCGCTTTTCATCCAGGAACGCCAGAGAAAAAATTTGATGAATTGCTAGAAAAAATAGATCACCTGCGCAAGGGCGGCCTGGCCATCAAACTGGTAAGCGCAGTCAATGCGATTAATTTTGAAGAGTTACCAAAGATGTTAGAGTTAGCCTCTCATCTCGACTGCAATATCCAATTTAAGTTAGCTTCCGTTGCTCCGGGGACGGAGGTGACGATGCTCACCAAAGAGCAAAAAAAATGGTTGTGGAAACAGATACCTTCCCTGCGCAAGCAGGCGAAACTCCTCGGTGTTCACAAAACAAACCTTGAGGTTTTGGGGCAGCAACTACAGGGCGGCAAAGAGCACAATTTCCCCATTCGCGAGATCGGATGCTATGCTGGTTACTACTATTCCAGGATTCAGACAGACGCTACAGTACACTATTGCTGTAAAAGCATCCCTGTGGGTAACTGCGCTTCCAGTTCTTTTATGGAAATATGGCAAGGGGAACGCTATGAGAGTATTCGCAGGAGCCTCGAAAAAGGGAAATTTTTTCCTGTGTGTGACTCCTGCGGAAAATATGATCTAAACTATACGGTTTATAAAACCATTCAACATTTTTTTTCTCCTACTCAAGATGGCCATTCCCCGGAAAAAACCTCAACAGCCGGTCCAACTTTGTAAACATGGTTATCCGCCTGAGACCATTCCAGTTCCAGATCGCCTCCCAGCAGGTGCACCAATAGTTTGCGCTCACTTTTTCCCGTTAACACGCCAGCCACAGTCACCGCTGAGGCTCCTGTACCGCAGGCCAGGGTTTCGCCTGAACCGCGCTCCCAGGTGCGCTGGATTACTTCGTTTGGAGATACAATCTCAATAAACTCAACATTGGTTCTTCTGGGAAAAAGTTCATGATTCTCGATCATCCTTCCATACTTTTCCACTGGAAAATTCTTTACATCTTCAACATAGATAACCACATGAGGGTTGCCCATGGAGACCGCTGTAATATCAAAATGGGTACCGCCGACGTTGATCGTCTCCAGAACAACCTTCTCGGCATCATCACCGGCCATAGGAATTTCTAACCGACGCAACCTTGGCTCTCCCATATTCACGCGTATACGCTCTGCCTTCCCTTTTTTGGGGAATAGTTCCACCGTTAAGATCCCCGCGCCTGTCTCTACCTGAAAGGTCTCCTTTTTTGTCATACCGTGATCGTACACATACTTGGAAAAAGCGCGCAGCCCATTGCCGCACATCTCTGCCTCAGAGCCATCAGCGTTAAAAATCCGCATACGAAAATCAGCAGTTTTAGAGGGCATTATCAATATTAAACCATCAGCTCCGATGCCAAAGTGACGATCCGAAACCTTAACAGCCAATTCGGCCGGATGACTTACCTTCTCCTCAAAGGTATTGACATATATATAATCATTTCCCAATCCATGCAATTTTGTAAATTTCATTTTCTTTACCATCCGTTTTTCAAATATGGTTTCTTTTATAAAAAAAGTACTTTGGGGAGAGCCTCATGCAAGACCTCTTCAAAAAAATCAGCGGCTACAAATCGTATATTCCCCTTAATATCTTTAGAAATTTCCTGTAAATCCTTTTCATTCTCCAGCGGAAAAATAATTGTCTTCAGATGACTGCGTCTGGCCGCAAAGATTTTCTCCTTTAGCCCGCCAATGGGCAGCACCTTACCGCTAAGGGTCAGCTCTCCTGTCATAGCAATGGATGCCGGCACTGCTTTGCCAGTCGCCAGAGAGATGAGCGCCAGAGCCATCGTTATGCCGGCAGACGGTCCATCCTTTGGTGTGGCGCCCGCGGGAATATGCAGATGCACGGAGTGCTTTCGTAAAAAGGAGGAGTACTCCTGATTACGATCCAGTAGACCCTTGGCATAGGAGTAGGCAATATTTGCGGACTCCTTCATCACATCGCCCAGTTGGCCTGTCAGCACAAAACCCGGTTTTTCATCCAGCAACGCCATTGCTTCGATTGTCAAAGTTGCACCACCATAGGCGGTCCAGGCAAGGCCGATTATCATCCCGGGGGGATTTTTCTTTAATAACTTCTCTTCTGGAAACCGTTCTGGCCCCAACAAATCAAAAAGCTGCTCTTTGACAATCTTCCGGGAAAACTCCTTCTTCTGAACAAGATGATACGCTTTCTTTCTGCATATTTTTTCGATGCTCCGTTCGAGATTGCGCAGCCCTGCTTCTCTTGCGTATCGGTCAATAATACCCAGAGCTACGGGCTTACTGATAATAATATCCTTTTTGTCCAATCCATGCCGCTGGAGCTGCTTGGGCAATAGATAGCGATGCAAAATCTCATATTTTTCATGGTCCAGATAGCCGGCGATGCGTATCACCTCCATGCGATCCAGGAGAACCGGCGGAATATGATCCAGGGTATTTGCCGTAGTCAAGAAGACTACACGAGAAATATCAAACGCCAGATCCAGATAGTTATCCCGAAACGAGGTGTTCTGCTCTGGATCCAAAACCTCCAAAAGCGCGGCCGCCGGGTCTCCCTGAAAAGAGATTCCCATTTTATCAATCTCATCCAGCATAATGACAGGGTTATTCGAGCCAGTCACCTTTAATGCCTGTATGATTTTTCCCGGCATAGCACCGATATAGGTACGTCTGTGTCCCTTGATCTCGGACTCATCACGCATCCCCCCAAGACTGATACGAAAAAACTTTCTTCCCATTGCTTTGGCCATTGACCGTCCAAGCGATGTTTTACCGACACCGGGAGGTCCAACCATGCAGATAATCGAACCCTGCGCATCCTTTTTCAGGATTCTGACAGCTAAAAATTCCAGTATCCTTTTTTTAACATCCTCCAGACCAAAATGATCTTCATTGAGAATGCGCTCTGCATAGGAAATATCCTCACTATCCGGCGTAGAGAGATTCCAGGGTAGCGCAACGATCAATTCCAGATAGTTGCGAATCACCGCGTAATCACCAGCCTGAGGCTCAATATACTCCAGCTTCTCCAACTCCTCCTTGACCTTTTCCCTTACTTCATCAGGAAGGTTTAAGGCTTCCAGCTTTTCCCGCAACCGGCGAACTTCGCTATTCTTCTCCCGTTCGTCAAGACCAAGCTCCTTGCGAATCGCCTTTAGCTGTTCATGGAGATAAAAATCGCGCTGCTGGGACTCGATTTTATCATTGATCTGTGATTGAATTCTCTTTTGAACCTCGGCAATCTGTATCTCCCTTTCCAGCAGCTTTAAAACAGACTCAAGCCTTGTTTTCACATTGATGGTTTCTATGAGACGCTGGTACTCTCTTTTTTCAAGGTTGATAATGGACGCAACAAAATCAGCAATGCGACCCGGTTCGTCCACATTGACCATTGTCAGCTTCATCTCTTCGGAAAAAAGAGGATTGTTTTCAGACAGAACCTTCAATTGCCCAAGAATCGCTCTGGTCAATGCCTTGACTTCGATATCTTTTACGGGAAGAAAGTCGCGGAGATACTCCACCTGAGCTATAATATCAGGCGCGTCGCTCATAAATTTTTTTACTTTTGCACGACGCAGACAGCTAATCAGAAGATTTATTCCGCCATCTGGCAGATTGATTTTTTTTAATACCCGCGCTACCGTTCCATGAGTGTACAGATCGACCTTATGAACGTCATCCATCTCATCATCTTTCATCAGAAGCAGGCAAACATAAGATTCATTGTTGACCTGCTTTTCCACAATTTCCGAAAATCGCCCTTTCGAGATGATTAATGGAGTTAGGATGCCTGGATAGATCGGTCGCGATTTTAGGGGGATAACAAACAGATGATCCGGTAAAACCTCATCAATAGGTATCAGGGGATTCGTTACCGGCGCTTCATTTTTTTTTGCCATGAATGAAATGCTTCCTTGCCAATTTTTACGGCCACTACTCGGTGACAGGTCTCTACCTTATACAGGAGAAACTTACCGCTGGCCTTTGAGAATGTCAAGTCGAGAAACTCTTTCCGATACCGGCAATTTATACTAAAGGCATTTTGGTTTTCGGATATCGCAAGGCAATGCCAGCGATGTCGACGCACCCTTTAGCCAGTATAAAACCTGAGAACCAAAGTGTTTCGAGTATATCGGCATCCTGCCGGCAGATTTCATCGAGTCAGCAAGCTTATTCTTCAGATCCCGAAAGGTGAAACAGCGATATAATTTCCACATGATATGTCATGGGAAACATATCCACGGGATGCAGCTCTTTCAACAGAGCCCCTTTTGAGAGCAACAAATCGGCATCGCGGAAAAATGTCGCAGGGTTGCAGCTGATATAAATTAATTTTTTCGCGCCGAGCTTGCCCCGCCCTGTTGCGATGAGCCAATCGATCAAAGCCTGATCACAGCCTGCTCGCGGCGGATCTACAACAATCACATCCGCAGAGCCAATCAATTGAGCTTGCTCCAGGGCGTCACCCGCAATAAATCGAACATTCTCTATACCGTTTTCTTCTGCTGTGGCGCGGGCATCCCGGATACTCATGGGATTGATCTCTATACCGACAGCACTCTGCGCCCTTTTGGCCAATGGCAGCGTAATCAAACCGCCGCCGCAGTACAGATCAAGCACGGTTTCTGAACCCTGCAGATCCGCCAGCGCAACGATCAACTCGATCCAATAGGACAACTGGTACCTGTTAATCTGAAAAAAATTGTCCATTTTAATGCGAAACCGGATACCATCAACGGTATCTTCGATATGAGTCGGAGCCTCTTCCTGGTTTAACCTTTTGGCCAGAACCTGGTTGTTGCTATTCTGCCGCACCCGGAAATTATCATTTGGCCGCAACTGCTCCACACTAAGCCCCCGTAAAAAGGAGTTCATCTCCTGGGGTAACAGCAGACACCCCTGCTCGGGTAGCGGTACCACGCGCTTGTTGCCCCTTGAAAAAAAACCGAGGCGACACTCACGGTCTGTCTTGATCTGAATATGATTACGATAGGCAAAGCGGCTGTCGGATGCTTTGACGGGAAACACCTTTGCGGCATCAGCCTTTGGCTGTTTCCGCAGTAAATGGGAAAAAAAATCACGAATGAACTCTTCTTTGACAGCTATCTCCGTCTCATAGGAAAGATGCTGCATCTGACAACCTCCGCATTCGCCAAAAACAGGACAGGGCGGAGTTTCCCGTAAATTTGATGGCTGAATCACCCTATGTACATAACCCCAGGCCAGATTTTTCTTTTCCCGCTGGATACGCACTTCGAGGATATCGCCTGGTGCTCCATAGGCGATAAAGTATGTTCTTCCTAAAAGCTCTTCCCCGGTAACCGGGCTCGGAACCAGGATACCCTCTACGGCCGCTCTGATTTCAAAAAATTTTCCCTTTTTGCCTTTTCTACCAGGCCTCTTCTCTGGGATAGGGTAGCTCTTTGGCTCTACATAGATTGACGCGGGGTCGCTGCTTTCGAGGTAGGAGATACCATAACCTTCATAGACAATGCGCTCTACCCGCAGGCGCCCCAAAATAAAATGATATCTCTCTGGCAGATTACGTTTTAATCTCCGATCTTTTTTCGACACCTGTTGCGAGGATGTAAAAACTACCTGATCAATAGAATCCGATTCGTCTGTTGGCATAAAATTTGAAAACGCTAATCAAGCGAGCAGAGAACGGAAGCCATGCTGCTGCAGCTTCTGTTCGCTTGCCAGAACTTGAGCCGCTCGCTCTGCCCGTTCTGTCTGTACCTTGTCATGCCATATTCCTCCCAAAATCTGAGCAGCAAATATCACCGCATTCTGCGCCCCGGCCGAATCAAGAGCCATCGTCGCTACAGGGATACCTGCAGGCATCTGCACAATACTATACAGGGCATCGATCCCCTGCAAAGAACCACTACTTAACGGAATACCGATTACCGGCAAGACAGTACGGGAAGCTATAACACCGGGTAGATGTGCAGCCATTCCCGCAGCAGCCAGAATAACCCGACATCCATCATCAATATCTTTTTTCAAAGTCGCATCCAGGGCATCCGCTGTTCGATGAGCGGACAGAGTGTGGACGCGAAAGGGGAGCTGCCACTTTTCCATAAGCTCGAGCGCCTTTTGCACAGTTTTGAGATCGTTTGCCGAACCCATAAAAAATGAAACCAAAATAGCATCAGCCATAAATAATTACCCTTTTTTAATTTTAAAATTACTCACAAGCTTGCGAAGATTGTCCGCCTGCGCTTCCATCATTTGAGCCAGCTCATTTAACTGATTCGCGCTTTCACCGACAATCTGACTCTGGGTCGCAATCATCTCGACAGTCTTGTTGATTTCGTTCGTAGCACTCTTTTGTTCAGATGCGCCGATCTCAATTTCCTGAGCTAAACTGGTTACTTTGTCCACATTTTGACTGATGGTGGATGCTTTTTTAAGGAGATCCTCCATTGTGGTTACGGCTTTTCCTGCAGCATGGTCAATTTCCTGAACCGCCATGATAATTCCTGTTAAAATTGTTGAGGCCTGCGCAAATTGATTACTCCCATTTTTTACCGCCTCGCCGGTATAAGTTATCAATTTATCAACTTCCTTAACGCTCACCGCTGTTCTTTCGGCAAGTTTTGAAATCTCATCAGCAACCACTGCGAAACCTCGCCCTTCTTCGCCAGCTCGCGCTGCCTCAATCGCCGCATTCAAAGAGAGAAGGTTGGTTTGATCAGATATATCGGTTATCATACCGATGATCTCACTGATCTGTTGGGCGCTATGCTTGATCTCTTCCATGGCCTGGGCAGCCAGTTTGATGGTGCTGTCGCCCTTAGCTCCTTGATCCGCCGAAGATCTGGCCATATCGCGCAAATTGTTGATTCCGGCGTTAACGTCACGCATCGAATTCACCATCACAAGGCTATTTTCTTTGTTCGATCGCACATTCTCGGATTGACGCGCCACCGTACCAGCGATATTTTCCGCAGATGATGTCAATTGCTCGACTGTGGCAGATGTCTCCTCTGTAGCCGCAGCCTGCTCTTTGGCGGTCTCTGATAATTTTTCCGCGTGCTCCGATAGATTTCGGGCAGTGCTCACAGTCACATTCGCTGACTCCAAAATCTGGGTCATAAAACCGCGCACATTGATTAGCATTTTCTTCGTTGCTTCCTGCAGACGCCCCATCTCATCGTTGCTCTCAATATTGACCTGGGCCGTTAGATTACCTGCAGCCATCTCATTTGAAATCAGGATCGCTTTATTGAAGGGAACCCGAAAACTCCGCAATATAACATAGATAAAAATCAGGGTTAACGTTAATCCGATAAAAAAGATCACCAGAGAAATATTCCTCAACCTGGTAAAGCTGTTATCCCGATGCTGCAACAATTCGGAAATCATCGATTTCATGAGGCGTTCAAGTTCAGAAAAATATTTTTGATCAAACTCTTGAACCGACTTATCAAGCTCAACCATCTGAGCAGGTGTCTTCTTGGCAATACCCGCTATCTCTGGCAGAATCCTGCTAAGATCTGTCAGATAACCGCTTTTTAATTTGGTCAGTCCCTGGGCTGAAGCGCTCTCCTTGCCGAGCACCTCTTGTATAAAAGAGGTGCGCATCAGTTGGTCGATACCATTCTGAAAACCGGTATTGGCTTCCATAAGCTTTTTCTGATGTGCAGCCAGTCCAATTGGATCTTGCCTGCGAATCAAAATATTTTTCCATTCCTGGATACCATTTTTAAACTGATGCTCAACATTGATTAAAAGTTGTAGTTGAGATAAAAATTCATCCTGGCGTGCGCGCGATGTCTGCGTCGTGTACCAGAACATACCCGCCATCAACAGAAAAAGTAGAGCAGTTTGAACCTGCAATACCAAAAAGCGCATCTGCATACTAAGCCCGCCGCCAATCTTTGCACTTTTTAGCTTAGCTTTACCTGCGTTGATTTTCTCATAGAGTTCAAATGCCTTCTGTCGCTGCTCCGCTGTTGGCTTATACCGCACAGACATATAGCCAACTATCTTGCCGTTCTCTTTCATCGCTGAGACCTCGGCAAAAACAACATAGTAATCCCCATTTTTACAGCGATTTTTCACCACTCCAGTCCAGGGTTTATCTTTGGCTATGGTTTCCCACATATCCTGAAAAGCGGCAGAAGGCATATCCGGGTGGCGGATAATATTATGAGGCTGGCCTACCAACTCTCCGTCAGAGTATCCGCTCAGAGCGCTGAAATCATGGCTGGCGTAGGTAATAATTCCCTTGGTATCTGTTTTGGAAATAAGGATGCTATCCTCTTGTAACGGTTTTTCGTTTTTAGTAACCGGCAGATTTTTGCGCATGACAGCCTACCCTCTCTCTTTTTTTCAAAGCAAGGACAATGATTCAGCTTAAATTGCTTTTTTCAATTGTTATTTATTGTTTCTGAATTCAAATCGGAGAAAAAGCGATATTCTTTTAACGGATAAGGGGGCCGCACTTCGCAATCCTGCTGCGTGCGACATGACCCGCATCGTGCGGGTCAGGATTCGAAACCTGACTTAGAGCCAGCTACTCCACAAAACCGTGCCCATGCGGAGAAGGGGGGATTCGAACCCCCGGTACGTTTCCGTACACAACATTTCCAATGTTGCACCTTAAGCCACTCGGACACTTCTCCAGATGTGTCTGTCGAAAAAAAACAAGGGCTGGATCTGTCAACAGTTAATTCATTCGAGGTATTTTCGCTCCCTCCTTTTCTTTTGAAAAAAGGTTCGTAAAAGCTCTGCTGACTCTTTCTCGCACACCCCCTGAATGATATCGATACGATGATTCAAAGAGGGATGAGAGCACAAAGATAAAACAGATTGGCACGCTCCAGATTTCGGGTCTGATGCAGCAAAGATTACCACATCCACCCTGGCCAGAAGCAAAGCGCCCATACACATGGGACAGGGCTCTAAAGTAGTAAATAAAATTCCACCAATTCTCTCATTTCCCAGAAGCTGGCTTGCCTCTCTGACACACAACAATTCGGCATGAGCTGTTGGATCATGGCTGCTCCGGATTCCATTGCGGCATGCTACCACCCCCCCCCTGAGATTTGTCCAGAGTGCGCCTACAGGAACCTCATCATTTCGAGCCGCAAACTGTGCCTGTTCCAATGCCGCAGCCATATAATAGCCTGCCTCGCCGGCGCTAATACCTCTGCCTAAAAACCGCCTTTCCATATCCATTTTTTTTTACAGAACCCCTTTTCCAACTGAACCGAGAGAAATAATTGTTTACATCACTTCTGTATTTTATCCTGATTGCACTGATAATATCGGCAAGCCGCAATCAAATAAGGAAATCTATCTTTTCTAACGAAGTATGCCCTTAATTAAAAAAAGATTCTCCCGCGCCTGGATTCCCAATACCATCACCATGGGAAATCTCATCTTTGGTTTTTTGTCCATTATCTATTCATCCAATGACCGAGTCCCAAACCATTTCCAGGTAGCCGGTATCATGATCCTTTTTGCCACTATTTTTGATGGCTTTGACGGTTATGTCGCCAGGTCTCTCAAAGTAACATCTGAAATCGGCAAACAGTTGGACTCTCTGGCTGACCTTGTCACCTTTGGAGTGGCTCCCGGATATCTTTTTTATCATATGTATCTATCAGATATGTTTTTTACCGTAGGAAGAACGCATGTCTATTTTGGCATGATCATTGCTGCCATTTTCCCGATCTGCGCTGCTTATCGCCTAGCTCGCTTTAATGTACAGACAACTCACAACTATTTTCAGGGATTGCCCTCACCTATAGCGGGGATTGTCATCGCCCTCTTCCCCTTTCTCACACCTGAACTGCAGGTGGGAACCATTCCGATAACCATCTTTTTTGTCATTATAGGCCTGTTAATGGTTTCCACAATTCGATATAGTAAACCGCAGGTTATGATTCAGGAAAAAGTACGGGGAATCTGGTTGATCATCTCATTCCTGCTTGCTGCGATCATCCTCTTTTTTTTGCAGGAGTGGGCATTGGCTATCTTTATCCTGTTGTATCTCATCTCAGGATTTGTCTCGTTTATCATACAACTGATCCAGGTTATGCGCCTCTAATTAGAAAGAGTCGCGCGTCAAGGTGCCAGACAGGACAATACCGTCACCGGAGATAAAATCTCTGGGTTTCCCATCAATCCAGATCCTCACTTTTTTAACTCCGGGTATCTGGGTTACAGTAAAAACCAACTGCCTGAATCTGCTCTGTAGGATATTTCTGCTTCCGTTTTCTACTAGAGCGCTGTTAAAATCTAAGAGCAGCTCCTCCTTTTCCAGAATGTATCTATGTTGTCTCAGTTTGAGCCCTGGTGGCAACGCGGTTATGATACTCTTTTCCAGCTCATGCCTCTGAGGTCCGCGCATCAAAGCCTGCAGCAGTCGATCCAGATTGACCCTCTGCTCCCTGGTAAAACGCTGCACAGGTATCAACTCCACATCATCAGCTGACGATGACTCTTGAAAAAAGTACAAGGATGGAGCTATTGCCACTAACTCCCCAATTGGTGGTTTGATCTGGTCTTTCTCTGGAGATTGCGCCTGTTTCATGGACTCTTTTCGCGATGGCGTAAGATAGAGCTGGTAGAGGGAGTGCAAACCTATGCCAGCCAGAAAAACAGTCATAAACGATAGTACAAGTAGGAGTGTTTTTCCGCCAAATCTGCCGCTACTACCAGTAGAGGCTGAGCGCTTCCCGCCATTTCCGGCTTTACGAACCGGACTTTTTTTCACACTCCTCACTTGCTTTGGGGTGCTGGGTCGTTTTGGCGGCATCGCCTCTCCTTACTTCGTTCTTCTTGCTATCATTATCGGCCAAAGCCGGCATGGAGTTGATTCTCGTCGCTTCACAGCAAAAAATGCTAAAAACTTAAAAAACTTGTCGCTTTTTTGGCCTGCTTCGTTGTATGATTCATATCAATAAAGATGCCTGAATAGATATCAATTTCAGATGAAACAAGTTCACCAAAAATGGAGGAAATTCATGACTTCAATCCAAAAACCTGGCTTTGCGCGCAGAGTTTTTCTGACCACCCTTCTGGCAATTAGCCTGACTATCGGCAGCTCGTTCCCGGCATTTTCAAACCCGCTGTCAGATTACACCAGTATTGCTATATCGGATGGGTTTTCCGCCGTGAGCAGTGAGATGTCGACCTACCTGTCAGAGCGGCTCCCCTTTATGTCTGGCCTGGGCCGCAACGCCTATCGGGCGACCCTTCCAGGAGCGCTCGCGCCATTTCCTTCGATCATGATCACAGCAGGAGCCGGTCTTGGCGTGATGGGAAATTTTCAAGATATTCAAGACGCTAGCAGTACAGTAACAGCGATCGGAACAGGAGATGTCAGCATGGACGCCCTTCCCTTTGTCGTCGGGCCCAGTCTCTATGTACGCGCAGCCCTGCCCTGGTTACCTGTCATTGGCGGTTTTGATTTCGGTTTCAAGTACATCCAAAAAGTCTCCCTGAGCACAGAGCAGATCGATTATGAGAACAGCGGCTTTGGATTTGATATCCGTTATGCCATTATGCGCGATATCCCCCTGATTCCTCTGCTTCACCTCTCCTTGGCAGCCGGTATCTCCTATGACCAGTTAAATGGAAAATTAACAACAAAGGGAGCAATCTCCGGCGGCGGTTTCACCATCGATGGAAAGTTCGGCCCAGAGTGGAATATCAGCACTACGGATCTGTACCTGCAAGCCACAGCGAAAATTTTTATCCTCTCTGTAACCCTGGGCGGCTCTGTCGGACTACGCGGCGGCAGCACAGAAACAACCCTGAGCGGTACCGTTGCTGGTACTGGTACATCATTTGACCCTATCACCGTGAAAAAGGATGCCAGCGGAACGGATGTGAAATTCATGGCTGGAGTGGGACTCACATTCTTCCCCTTCCTCAGCCTCTATTTCGAAGGCAATATGAATGCAACAACCAATGATATCGCCGGTAGTGCGGCAGTCAATTTTGTGTTCTAGTGCCACAATATACTCGAAACACTTTGGTTCTCGGGTTTTATACTGGCTAAAGGGTGTGTCGACATCGCTGGCATTGCCTTGCGATATCCGAAAACCAAAATGCCTTTAGTATAGTTCCCAATTAATAAATCATTCCTTGTTCTAATGCATCAATATCGAGGGCAGCGCTGGCGCGCTGCTCACATTTTCACTTTATTGCACTACCAAAGTGCCTCTCCTTCTAACCTACCCTCTCTCCTTCATATCCATCGCGATAGGAAACCAACTTAAAAAAGTTTAAGGATAAAAAAAACTCTTTCCAATTCTGGGGGCTTTGTTGAAATTCAGAGGAGTTTTTTTCAAGTTTCGCGCATGCGCATAAAAAGGATACAAACCATGAAATCCAAAAAACAACTCCTTTTCCAGGCTCTCTTGTTTCTCCTGCTTTTTAGCAGCTCGATAGCTGTTCAGGCAGCCGGTATTTCCATCACACCTCGAAGTATGAATAGCAATGATGAGACCCTTGCCAACGGACTTAAGGGTATGTTTGGAGATACTACCAACTCCTTTGCAACCTTCTTTGTGGATAAATTTCTCACGCCAGAGGCGGATAACCTTGCCAAGACCAACGTTGTCGGCGCGCTCATGGGACACCCCTCCAGCGATGCGGCCATCCGCAGCGGTTTAACCCCTGGCTTTATGGTCGGCAGCACAGTCGGATTTGCCGGCGGTTTATCAGATGACGTAGTGTTGTCCTTGG
This sequence comes from Leptospira biflexa, assembly GCA_020720805.1. Classification (GTDB taxonomy): domain Bacteria; phylum Spirochaetota; class DYNZ01; order DYNZ01; family DYNZ01; genus DYNZ01. The sequence continues at coordinate 33,459 of DYNZ01000005.1, forward strand.
GGGAGCGCACTGTAGCCTTTCCCCTTGCGGCTGGCGTTGCCGGGTTTAACCTGTATGGGGGCATCAATCTTGGGTTGTGGGGGTTTGGTCTGCCTAACTGGGATCTGGTCTACCATACCGGCGGCGGCAGTTTTAGCAAGCAATTCGGCGATTACGAGATCAGCGGCAGCAGCTTCCGCACAGGCTTAACGGCCCGTTATCATATTATAGCTCCTTTCAGCCTTATCCTGGTGCGTTTTCTCGGCCTTTCCGCCAGTACAGGATATGCGATGCAGCATGTTGATTTCAAACTGAGCCGAACCGATACCCAGACCCTGTTTGAGAGCGACATCACCGCCTCCTCCATGACCTGGACCACGAAACAGACCATTGGTTTTGAAACTACCAGTCATGTCATACCGCTTCAATTGCAGACAGGTGTTCAGCTTCTCTTTTTTCTGAATCTGCACGCAGGCGTAGGATATGCCTTGGCATTTGGAGACACAGAGGTGGGTTATAAAAATGAGGGCTATGTACAAACCTCTTTTACAAGTACACCGGCCATTGCGGATGTGGTGTTGGATTATACAGGTAAATCATCAGGAAAAAATACACGCTACATCTTTGGCGGAGCTGAGTTGAATATCTTCCTATTTCACCTCCTCGTCGAAGCCATGTGGAACTTTGATAAGTCGGTTGGTCTAAGTTTTGGCCTCCGCTTTCAATGGTAAGTGATCTTCATAATTCATTCCAGCCGGCCACCCTTTTTCCCTGCTGGCTGGAAAAAACCCATCAACATCGCCCCATTCACACATAAACTCTTCTTTACTCCTTCTCTTTTTTAACCGATAAAAACAAGGGGAACAGCCCGGAGAAAACTGATCTGTTCCAAAGCGGTATTTTAACAAGTTATTCCAGAAGGAGAAAAAAATGAAACGCACAGGTTTATTCTTGGCAATCATCCTGGCTGCTGCGCTTTCCCTGCCAGCTCAGGAGAGCGGTCAGGTTGGTTCCGGTATACCCGTACATACAGAGGACAAAGACAGCACCAATCCTGATGCCATCCAATTTCCATCAACGGCACGCGATGCCACACAAAAGCAGTCTCTATTCAAAGGGGTCGATAAAGATACCATGACCTACTATCAAATTGGGAAAGCAAGCTGGTACGGGAAGAGGTTTCATGGCAGAAAAACAGCCAGCGGCCAACGGTTTGATATGTACCAATACACTGCGGCTCACCGTACACTGCCCTTCGGTACCAGAGTCATGGTTCGCAACCTGGATAGCGGAAAAGAGATTACTGTTACCATCAATGACCGCGGCCCCTTTCAGGAAAACAGGATTCTAGATCTCTCCTATGCCGCAGCTGTTTCCCTCGGATTTGCTGAGGATGGGATAGCGAAGGTGGGTATGATCATCATCGATTCCAGCCCGATCCAGAGTGCGGATACCACAGGAAATAAAAATGTTCGCCTCAATCTCATGGATCAGGACAATCTACCCCAACAGAAGCCTGAACAGCCAGTAAAGGATACCACAGCCAATGATAGTGATGATCCCTTCCGTAAATGGGAAAAAAACGGGAAAACCCAGGAAAATCCCAAGGATCGCAGCGCATTAACTCTACGCGAAGAGAACACTCCTGAGCCCAAAAACCAAACCAAGGAAAAATTTTCCTTTGATGATACAAAAGAGGATCGTGATAACCAAAAACCAGAAGTAGCCCCCAGATCGGACTCTCTGACCTTGCAGGTCGGCTCTTTTCAGGTGATGGACAACGCTCGACGCATGAAAGTTGATTTGGAAAAGAAATTCCATCAGCCTGTCTATATTCAGAAAAAAAAGGGATGGTTCAAGGTGATGCTGGGCTCCTTTCCAGATAAAAGCGAAGCCAAAAAGTTACAACGTCAACTTAAAGAGAACGGCATCAAAGCCTTTCTCAAAAAGTTGTAAGCAGTCCCTTTCCTGCGAATAAAAAAAGCTGCCAAGGCAGCTTTTTTTATTCCATCTTGTAAGGAAAAACCCTTGATCTCATGCAATCAAAGAACTAATCCTTCCTTCGATCCTTTCGTACATTAATACGTAAGGCAAAACCGGGAAGCTTCGGCGTAAGCGACTCGCGGATCTCATCGATTTGGCGATACATCTCATCCGATATCTCATTGGCAAATACATCCACCTGATAATCCAGCTTAAAATCAATATTTTCCACATTTTTCAATTTAGAAAGCCGCTGCTGCAAATCAAGGCGCAACTTTTCATACTGCCCTCCGCTGAGATTAGCACCGGTGGCAAATAGCCCGGAGCTTCCGGTTGCGGCTGCTTTTTTTTCCGGTTTCTCGACATCTATGCTATCTTTGACCATCGGAGCAGCCTGAGAGGGGATCATTTCTGTTGAGCCGGACTGGGACTCTGGATTTCTCTGCATAAGATAACTTTCGAGCACTTTTTCAAAATGAAAGCGAAAACCGTCATACAGAATGTAGTGCCTTGCCAACTCCGCTTGCAGCTCCTCGATCGAAAAATTTTCAGATATCTGATTTAGAGATAGGCGCACCTCGCCTTCGTTCACACCTTCGAGTACGACCATAAGTTCTCGAAGTAGAGTTTGATAACACTCCGTTGATTTATGGTATAACTTTTTCATCGATCAAACCAGTCCTTTTTTTTATTCTTGGCATAAGAGCCGCCTTCCTGTTCCTCTGTTCTGGATCGGAAACGTGGAGAGATGATATCGCAACAATTTCGTATGAAAAAAAAGCACTCAAAAATTTCCTGGTTTTTACGATATCTCTTTCCCCTCTCTGTTAGCGCTCTTCTGATAATCGCAATTTTCGATATTCAGAGATGTAAAAATCAGAAATACCAAATCCGAGATCCGCATCAAGTGGGAGTTGTATTCGGTGCTGCGGTAAAAAGCTCTGGCAGGCTATTTGGCGCGCTGCTCTACCGAACGAATACAGCCATCCACCTATACAAAGTCGGAAAAATAAAAAAATTACTCTTTTCAGGATCAGATCAGGGATACTCCGGTATCGGTGAAACAGAAGCGATGCGCATTCACGCCCGTCGCAGCGGGGTTCCTGAAAAAGATATTCTACTCGACCGCTACGGTCACGATACCCAAAAAAGCATTGCCAACACGCAAAAAATCGTATCGGCTCAAACGCTATCCCAAAAGGAGATGCAACATATCCTCTTTATCAGTCAGGGCTATCACCTGGCAAGAATCCGCTTTATTGCGCGCCGCTATGGATTCTCAGGAAAAATTTTTGCTGCCCAGGATGAAATGCCCCTGGAAAAACAGCATTTTTTTGAGTTTCGAGAGATATTTGCCTATCTGTTTGATCTCCTGTTTGCCTGGCCTCAACATTAGAAAGCGGCTATTAACAAAGTCTCCATCTCATCCTTGTTGAGATGTCGGGGCGTGCTCTGCAAAAAATGGTATTTTGACGCAATCATAGCAAATTCGGTAAAATCACCTTTCGATAGTCCCAAGTCCGAAAGCCTTACAGGTAGATTCACCTCGCTGTATAGCTTTCTGACCCCCTCAACAGCTTTAATCGCCGCTTCAATTACAGTAATATCCTTTATATCCACCCCCTCCAGCACCTTAGCAATCTGCACATACTTACCAGGAGAGGCTGTAAGATTGTACTCCATCACATGGGGCAACATGATAGAAAGAAGGATATCCTCTGAAATACCCGTAAAACTATTAATAGCCATAGCAAGCGCCAGAGAACTTCCCAGAAAGCTATTGGCATAGGCCATACCAACAAGAATACTGGAGAGCGACATAGTGCTGCGCAAATTTACAGCCTTTGGTTCGCTGACCAACCGGGGAAGCGTTTTTGCAACCATTTCGATAACCTTCAGCGCAAGGGTATTTGTGATATCATTTGACCCTCTGGCCAAAAGAGTCTCCACAGCAGCGGCCAGAATTGCCAGACCTGTAGAGGTGCTGAGCTCATTTTGTAGACCCACAGAGAAAACAGGATCGATGTAGGCCATAGCAGGATATAAAAATTCATGGGTTAGCATCTTTTTGGAACGGTCTTCCGCATCGGTCAGCCATATATGAGGTACTACCTCAGTACCGTAAACAGGATAGAGGGGCATCGTGATGCAGGTGACAGGGAGATGCTGCGGCACTTTGGTATGGGAAAGGTACTCGGAGCAAAAGCCATCATTGGTTAACAGCAGGGAGAGCATTTTTGCGGTATGCATACTCTCTACCCCACCTAGCCCCACAACGACATCACAATCTGTCTGGCGAATGAAGTAGGCTGCAGAATCAAGATCATCGCTATCCGGCTGCTGCTCGATATCGTCATAGAGAATAATACTGTTCAGCTCTCTTTCCAGTGTTGCCCGAATTTCGTACACCAGAGATGGGTCAGATATATCAGATTTGGTATGTACAATAACGATACGGTTGCCCCACTTTTTTATGACTGAGGCCAGATTTGCTAAAGAATCGGATTCATAGTGGATGCGGGTCGGCAGGAAAAATTGGATTGAGTTGTCAATAGCCATAGATTACAGCCCTGCTTTGCTGTTATCCGTTATTTTGAGAAAAGGAGTGCCGCCGTTAAATCAGCGGCCAAGAAACGAATCTGCAATTTTTTCGGCGACCTGATCAAGGACTTCGGTTTTCAGGTAGGTCTGGTCAAATTTCCCCTCAGCAATCAGCTGTTTGATCTGGTTAATCTTCTCTAGTCTGACCTCAGGAGTGGATTGAGCTATGCTAAAAGCTTTATCAATCTCCAAACGCTTTTTACCTTCGTTGGAAATCTCAACGGAGTCGCTTTTCGCAGAAAAATCGCTCTTATCCGAAGGCTCTACCTTGCTCTTTTCGCTAATTTTGCGAATTCTATCTAATGGATTTAATGGATTGATCATCATTTTTTGTAACCCTGCTCTTACCTATTATCGCCAGAAACCGGCTTAGTATTTAGGACTTCATCCTAAATTTTACAAAAATCCCGCCAAATCTGACGCTATTGTTGGCATATTTTGAATGAATCAGATTCCCTGCCCTTAAAATGCCAACCTGCTCCTAAAATCTTCTTTCCTCTTTGTATCCTATCCAGTTCCCTATTACAATACTAAAATCGTCAATTCAATTGACACCCTGTATTTTTTTTTCAGAAATCTTTCAGTTTTTTATAAAAAATTTTCCTGGTCTGTTACGATTCTTTGTCCGATTTTTCTGGAATGACCTCAATCATTACGGCAAATTCTCCCTTTTCGACGATTTGGATCTCCCCAGAAAGAAATGCCGATACCGATCCCCGGTAGTAACTCTCAAAACTCTTTGTCATCTCTCTGCCGATAAAAATGGTCATATCTCCAAAGATCTCTTGTATATCCGCCAGAAGAGCCTGAATCCGATAGGGCGATTCAAAAAGGATGATATGGACTCTCCGATCTGCCCACTGCTCCAGGCTTTTACGGCGCCTCCCCTTTTTCGGCGACAAAAATCCGAGAAACACGACTGGCTGTGGTACAAATCCTGAAACGGAATAAAGAGCCACAGGAGCAGAAACCCCAGGTATGGGCAGGACAGGAATGGCTGCTTCATGACAGCGCTGCACCAGTAGCGATCCTGGATCTGAGACCAGGGGTGTACCGCTGTCCGTTATCAAGGCCCAATCTTCGCCTCTTTGCAATTTTTCTATGGCGATTTCCCCTTTTTGAGCCTGGTTGTGAGCATGAAACGAAACCAGATGCGCAGAAATTCCCAGGGTGTGGAACAGCCGCCCTGATCTGCGCGTATCTTCGCATAACACCCCTGTTACCTGGGTCAAGACCTGCCGGGCTCGAATTGTGATATCTTCGGGATTTCCTATGGGTACAGCTACGATATACAGGGTTCCTTTGCGGGATTCTTGCATGGCAAACTCTCCAAAAAGCGAGATTTTACCTCTCCCTAATTCCCTGTCAGCCTCTTTTTACGCTCGCTTCTTTTTTTCGATAAAGAGAGCCACCACTCTTCTGTGACTTTTTCATACTATAGAGAAACAAGATCTGGAGAAAATTTGCTTTACAAATGGTAGAAAGCAAAAAGAGTACCCAAAGGATCGGGTCAGGGTTTCGGGCAGGTTTTTTTGCCTTCTCGTCCCTGTTAGCTCGTAATTATCATTATGATCAAACAAACTAAGGAGTAACATCCCATGCGTAAAAAACTTCTCACATTTCTGGTGTCTACAGGCCTGGTTTTCTCGCTGAGCTCGGCCTTTGCCTTTGATATGGATATCAAATTAGGCGCTTCTGGTCCAGCCGATGCCAAACAAGTTGGCTTTGACGGCGCAGTCAGTTTTAACTTCCCTGTCATTGCCATGAGCGAACAAGGAGTAGGTTTTTCCATTGGCATTCAGCCAGGATTTCAATGGGTTTCCTGGGAAAAGGGACTAGGTGTTTATAAAAGCCTTGGTGGTGTATTACAGGCTGAAGTCACCGCTGATACGAATGTATTTCTTGTACCCGTTCTCTTAACACTTCAGGCTCGTTTCCCCGTTTATTTGGGAGATCAGGCAAGCGCATTCTATGTCAATCTCGGCGCTGGTTACTCGTTTGGTAGCGCGGAGTACAGCGTGCCAGAATATACAAATACTTCATCTGTACTTGTTCCAGCCGTTGAAAGTACCGCCAGTCTCTCTGGCTTTACTTACGAAGCGATTGCTGGATTTGCCTTTGCAGCGAATACCAATCTCTCCATTTTTGCAGAGGCTGGATACCGCGGAGCTGACACAGAGACCGATGACGGATTTAAATATGATATGTCTGGCTGGGTTGCTCGCGTTGGCGCTCGCTTAAAATTTGGCGGCAGCTCGTACTAAAAAAACTTTTAGTTGCAGATATACTCGAAACACTTTGGTTCTCGGGTTTTATACCAATAAGCATCGAATTTGACCGGTTGGGCAATGCCATAACCGCGTCCTTATCGACCTTGGGTCAGCTCTTCTCCATCCGTGGAGTCGCTGACACTAGTCCATCCGTGGACGTCGCATGAACAGTTGCAGGATACCCTGACTGCATGGCGTTGCCTTGTGATATCCGAAAACCAAAATGCCTATAGTATAAGAACGGAAAAAACGGCGGCTGCATTGGTCGCCGATTTTTTTCGCTATTTACCCATAAATTACCGTATCATCAACACCGACGCGGCAATAATAATCGCCATACCAAGGATAAAGCTTGCCGTCACAATGGCTACCGCCTGATTCTTCTCTTCCACAATCTGTTTGCGAATCGAGTAGCTAAAGGTTAATCCCTCCCAAATAAAATAGCCGAGCACTAACAACAGTATGCCGCCTATACCAAACAGGGCTGCATGTAGCATATAGAGCCAAATTGTCATCGGAGCCTGAGGCGCAACCCCCTGTGCCTGGTTAGCTATACCTGTGGCGTTTACAAAGAGAAATACCATCAAAAAGAAAATCGGTTGCTTCAAATGATTCATGGCAATCTAACTCTCCCCTCTTTCATGTGTTGCATTTAGTAAAAATAATGCGAATCAGATCAAGATGCCTGTTTTGCCTCTTTTTGCTGTTGGAGCCGCTCTTGCTGGAATTTCCAGGAAGAAAAACGTGACTTCCACTGCAATACTTGCATTGGCTCTTTTCGGAGGTCCCGATAATAGCTCAAAATCTGTTGAAAGCCATGCAAGAGATCTAAATAGGCCAACTTAGGATGAACGAAGCCTGCCATTTTGCCGCCTGTCTGTGCCGTTACAATTTGCATATAGCTCATTGCCGCCTGGCTTTGCTTGCCCTGCTGCCAGAGAAGATCAGCCTCGCGAAGCTGACGCCGCCAGGTAAAAATAGTTTGAACTCTTTGCCAAAAGCGTTCGCTCGCTTTCATCTCCTTCCTGGCGCGTGCCAAATCATAACCTATAAAAAGAGTATCTACTAATAAGGTGGATGATGGTCGCAATGGCGCAGGAAGTCGATCAAAACGATCCAGAAAAAGAAGAATCTCCTTGTAGGCATCACTTTTCTTTCCGGCAAGGAACAGAAACGTGATATACTTTGCATAGCTCTCTACATAGGAATTATAATTCATGGTTTTTTCATACGTAGAAAGTAGGGACTTCACAGCATTGCCATAGAGAATAGGAGAATCACCATGATGAAGACTGGCACTTAACAATTCGAGTCGTTCCTGCTTTCCAGAAAAATGCCATGTGCGTAGATTTTCCTCTGCACTAAAAACGCCGCTGGTCAAATACGAAATAACTTCAGGATATCTTTGCATACGGAATAGTAATCTTGCGCGACTAAGAAAAAAATCGAGCCGAAGATCTCTGCTCTCCTGACCGCGAATTTCGAGATAGGAAGCGTCCAGAAGTTTGAGAGCTTCCACCGAATCCTTTCCTGGATTCATGGAAATGATCTTGACTTGGCTGTACGCCGCCAGTGGAGAGTAGCGATACGCATTTTCAAATGTGAACATTTTTGCAGGCGATGCAGCTATACGGGTAATATCCATAGCTATCACCTCTCTAAATGAAGAGTCCCTGCTAATCTCCGCATCTACGCGCCGTAAAACAGGAAGTGCCGCATAGCCATAACCAGCCTGCTCAAGAACGAGAGCAAGCTCACGGAGAGTGTTAGCATCCTTACCAATGATTGCTAATAGCTCATTAGCTCTTTTTTGCCAATTTTGGTGCAGCCCCTCACGCAAATCCATTTCAAAGGCGAGTACCTGAATAGAGGAGACTCTCGGATTCATTTTGATAAGCGCATCAATCTCCTTTTTGGCAGCATGGTATCCTTTTCGTGCATAAAGATGTCGAATGTGGAGAGTCCTCCACATCGCATTCTGCCTGTAAGATTGTGGCAACTGATCGCGTAATTTTTCAAATTCTGTAAAATTTTCTAACATGAGGTAGGCCTCAGCTTTGCTGAAAGAAAGCTGGTGATCCTGATTCTGATCTAAGGATTTTCGTATTTTTTCCAATTCTTCCACCAGAATGATACACTCGGCCCAGTTTCCATGCCATTTTTGCAACTGGAGAGAACGCTCATATAGCGCGATCCTCCTCTTTAACTCTTCATTCTCATTTCCAGAGATATTTTCAAATCCAAAAACAAATTCAGTGGAGTGACTTTTCATGAGTGTTGCCACACCCTTCTGGAAATGGCCCTGTTTCATGGCAGCTAATAGTTTCACTCTATCCTGGTCAGGCAGTGTTTCATAAAAAAGGATATTATTAGTTTTCCAAATCGTAGCTAACGTATTCCATCGCCTAACAAGGGTTTCACGATCCCGTTTTTCTCTGCTGTCCCATTTTACAAAAATAACTGATGGTTGCAATGGTAATGCAAAACCAGCCTGCATCGGCAATGAAGCTGGAAATTCAAATATTCCATGATAAAGATCAGGAGAAATTTCATTCCAATTTTTTTTATAATAGGTTTTAATGGATAAATCCTGTTGGGGCTTTTCATTCGGTGATGCAAGTAATGAGATCAATTGATTTCTAAAATATTGATTCTCTACTCTTTTTACATTATAGGAATAAAAACCTGGTAAAAAACGAATGGTTTCAGCCTTAGGTGCAATATCATGAAAAACAGAAAGAGGTAATTGATAGATCCAACTGTTTCCCATAAAAAACCATCTCTTCTTGTTTTTACTCCAGACTGGCATACCTTGACTTAAAAATGACGAAAGGATCTTTCCATTTTTTTCCAAAATAGCTTTTTCGATGGCCTGAATATGGATAGTTTTTTGAATGAAAGAATTTTCCTGTTTCCCGATAACCCAGGTAAATAATTGAGAACCGGAAACCTTAAAATAGACCAAGATATCATCTTCGTGAAGCTGATTAAAAATCCATGGCTGCGCCTCGGTATGAATTAAAATTTTTAATTCAGGATAGTGCAGCTTTAAACGAAGAGAATTAGATTTAATATTTTTAAGATTTTGCTCAAGTTCGCTGCGCAACGTGGGTAGTTCTGCGCTGCGAACACTGATATTCTGTTTGATTTCACCCAATTGTTGCAGCAAAGTGTGCCTTTTTCGAATACTATTCAAATATGACTGCAAGGTTTCATTTTTAATTTTATCAGGCAACTGAGGTTGAATTTGCAGAATATCGAGAAGCCTTAAAATAGCGTTTTCTTTTTCCGCTATTAGAAGAGCATCATTTGGATTTTTTTTGACATTGACCTGATACCATTGAGCCAGGCGAAAAACATCCTGCATTAAATTTTCCATACCAAGAGCCAATAAAACATCATCTTCAAAATATTGTAGGCTTTCACGAAGATAATCCCCGGCATTTAGGCTCTGGTTGTAAAGGGGATCTTGCATATCTTGTACAAAAGGCTCTAAATATTTTATAACCCCACTGTGATGCAAACTTAATTGGCTGAAAAAATAGGCTAACTGCGCGCTCAACCCGTTCATTTGGTACTCTCTGGCAATTTGCAAAGAAAGCAGATAAAAACGAGCCGCTTGTGGATATGCACCCATTTTTTCCCAGATGCGTGCCCGGTTGGTGTAAAGAATTGCCAAAAGTATACGATTATTCTTCAATTCTGCCGGAATAAAAAGATCTTTTTCTGTTTTTTTTATACTGCCAGAAATAATTTGAATCAGCTCATCATATTTTGTGTCAGCATGTCGGTAATGTTGGTAAATATTATCCCTTAATTGATATTGGGCCATGACAAGTTTATCTTTTTCTTTGGAATCAATCGACTGGGTTTTGAACGCCATACGACCCTGACTCAGCAAATTGCCTTTGTAATACATCAGGTTAGCAAGAATCAATTCCAAACGAAATAGGGAAACCCTGGAAGAAACTTCCGCCTTTTGGGCAATGCGTAGTTCATCATTTTTGGTAATTTTTTGCTTTCGAGCCTTTCGTTCGCTCTCTTCCTGACTTAAAAGTTGTTTATAAAGATTTTTCTTAAACGAAGCAGCATATTTCCTAGATTCGTTGATTACTATGTCAATTTCCTTTATTGGATCCGGCAAATAATCCGATTTATTTTCCAATATATAGGATAGAACTAACATATAGTTCATGCGGCTATTGATATCTTCCTGAAAATCTTGATAGTTACTTCCTGAAAGTATTGCTGAAGTTTTGCGGAAAAAATCCATAGCCTCTTGATAATTTCCGTTTAGGAAATAATAATAACCAAGATTATTGCCTGTAATGGCTTTAACCTGCCATTCAAAAGAATTTACCGGATTCTCAAGGATTTGCCATTTTTTGCGGAGAAACTGAATTGCTTGCAGGTAATTGCCCTGCTTTAGATAGTTATCCGAAAAAAGGGAATGGTTCAAGGATAATTTCTCTATCTGATTTAAATTGCGATAGATGCGATTTTCACCTATAATTGTTCCATCTTCACCAAGATTAAAAAAAGGAATTCCCTTCTTGTCGATCACATTCAAAACTACGAGATTCGGCAATAAAAATGGTGCTAAAACACCCGTATCAAAACGAAAACCTACTTCATTCTTAATATTCAGCAATCTCCAGCGCAAAGGAAATTTTTTAATTTTTTCCCTGGGCTGCTTTTCTAAAATCTTTTCTGACCGTTGCAGAAAATCAATTGAGATCCCATTTTGACCTAATTTATAATGACAATAGGCCAACTCCTGGTAGATTTGCTCTAATGGAAAGGCCAATTTTTTCTGATAACTATGATCAGCCAGCAATTGATTGTATAAATCAATCGCCTCTCGATACTCACCTCTTTCACGATGAATCAAAGCTAAATATTGAGTAATTCGCAAAATTTGATTCATCTCATGTTCTGCAGATTGGTTGCGCTTTTGAGCCAGATAAATTTCCTTTACTTTACGAAAATTAGCGGAAGCCTCTTTCGAAAAATTATTCTGCCATTGACTATAGGCAAGGTGAAAGAAAAATTGAGCTTCTTGCAAAGTAGAGTCAAACCCGGTTTTATAATCCGCAGCAAGTTGGTAATTTTCCAAAGCTTTGGAATAATTTCGGAGCAAGAAAAAGGAATTTGCCAAATTAAGATACAGATTCCCTTCCGTATTGGGATCTTTGGATTCATCATTGATCCGTAATCCTTTATTATAAATCGAAATAGTTTGTTCTAATAAATATTCCGGGAAAAATTTGTTATAAAGATCATCGTTACCTACGCCATCTTCCTGACGCCGTATATCAACTAAAGAATAAATAAACCCTTGAAGCAAATAGGCATCCAAATACTCTTCATCCATATATGTTACCCACTTCAGCTCCTGCTCAGCCTTCTGCTGATATTCAAGAAACTCTGAAATTTCTGCCCGTGGATTAAGTATAATACGATTTTTTTGCAGGTTTCTTCTGTAATCAGAGTCAATTTTTAACCCTAAACGATGATACAAATAAGCGGCGCCATATAAGTAAGCTTTATTGTAAGTGACTCGCGCAATATCAATTTTATCCTTTTGATTATACTGCTCGACAAATTTTTTGATTTTATCCTTTTTAAATTTAATACTTTGCAAATGCGAGTTGATATAACGGACATGGGCCTCGACTGCAATTTGATCATAAAGAGGACGGCTTAGAGCCTGAGAATTCAGTGTATGTAATAAATTGATCCATCTAAGATATATAACACTAGCCTGCTTGTAGTTTCCCTGCAACTCCAAGGCTTGACCCTGTGTGGAGTAGAAGGAGACCAGCTTATCTTTCATCTCATGGTAAGCGGGACTTCTGAAAAATCTAAAATATTTTTCAATGGCTTTATGATAAAGCTCTGCCATTTTAGAGGATTGAGATTGCTTTTCATAAGAGAGTCCAACAAAATACAGAGATTGAAAATGAAGTAATCTGGTTTGCGGAGTCAATTTAATAACAGTCTCAAATCCTTTTACTGCATCCTTATACTTTTTTAATCCAAGGTTGTAAAAACTTTGCATATACAGAGAAACAACCCCTAGACCTTTAAATGTAGGATATTTACTTTCAAGAGTTTTGATTTTTTGCAATCCAAGATAGTAATTTTTTTCCTGATAAAATTTACTTACAATATTATCTTCGATTTTTGAAAGATAAGATACGGATTTTGTGGCAGAAATCAGTGTTAACCACTCCTCTGGCAGAATACTATTGTCATAATATTTAGAAAAAAAATCATATTTAGCCGCGCCAGTTTTCAGTAGTAAATTAAGATAAAAAGGATATTTATTAGAAGTTGACAATGCCTTTTCATAAGAAGAGATCATTGCAATATTATTTTTCTCTGCAGCAGCCATCTCGCCGAGGGCCTCATAAAGAAAAGCGAGCTGATTTAAAAATTTATTTTTTTGTTCTTGATTTGAGGAAAACGACTGTTCACCCTTTTTAAATGATTCTATCTGTTCCTCTAAAAAGCGCGTGGCATTTTTTCCTGTTATTTTTGCCTCATAAGCTGCAGCCAAAATTGAGTAAATGTTTTGCTTTGTTTTGGCTCCAAATTCAGATAGCTCTTTTAAATACGAGAGAGCAATCTTTGATTTCCCGCTTTGCTGATAATAATTGGCTATATTAACATAAGCCCGTGAAATAAAAAGATAGCTCAACGGATGCTTCTCATGAAAATCCTTGGTTCGCCTCAGGGCGAGAATATACTTTTCTGCATCGTTGTATTCGATGAGGTATTGTTCAGCTAACTCATATTGAGCAACAATATTTGGCCGTCGGGGGATAATACCTGTAGCAGGAATCACAGAAACATCCAGATTATTTTCACGCAATGCTATATAAACAATAGAATCGCCTCTACCAAACAGATCAGGATAAAAATTTACATTAAAAGAGTAATCCTGTTGAACGGTTAAAGGATAACCATTTTTTTTCGACAAATCTTGATAATACAGATAGCTTTTGTCATTTAAATCCAAAATACCATTCTCGTTCGTATCAATGTCAATTCTTGTATAAATAATTTTTTTACTATCACCAAGATACTTTGGAAACATCTCAATTTCATCATTTTTCGTAAGCCTGCGCTCGGATCCTGTTTTTTCTCCCTTTTTATCAACGCCTACTTCATAAATTTCACCAAATTTTTGTGAGTCTCGATAGGAGATAAAAATCAATTTTAATCCGTCGTTGGCATAAGAAACCTGTTCAGCGCCTAATGTCGTTACCTGCTTTTTAATTTTACCATTCGCTGACATAATCCATATATTATTCTTAGCCTCACTTCCCCTGTTCGAGATAAAAGCTATCCACTTCCCATCAGGCGACCAAACGGGATCCTTATCTGTTATAGATCGTCTAACGTTTCTTTCGTCGCGAATTTCGGTTAGATTTTTTAGTTCGCCTATTTTTTTTTCACCGCCAAATTCATCAATAGCTTCACCGCTTTTTGTCAACCACTCCTCTGGATTAGCCGCGACTAGAAAAATATCCCCTTGGAAGTCATCTCTTCGGGAAACAAAAATTAATTTCTTGCCATCAGGCGATATTTGCGGTGACCTATCATCAGCCGCATGTCGGGTAATAGGTTTTTCTATAATATCTCCCAAACCGCGGACAAAGATATCAAAGTTTCCATCCTTATTAGAAGCAAAATATAGATATTTCCCTTGGTTGGCAATAGCTCCGTCAATCTCGGCAGATTTTGAAATTGTTAACGGAATAACTTTACCGACATTTTTGGGATTATAGAATTCGCTATAAAGAGTAAAACTATAATCCACCAAATCAGTTCTTAAATTTTTAGAACAGGATAAATTAAGCAACAGAGTGAATGCCGTTGCGACAAATAAAAAGAGCCGATAACTCCGGATAATATTTTTTTGCCTTCTCATGTTATTCCCCTATTTTTTTTTCTGGAGCCATTGACCATTCTTTGATTGTAGCATCGTTCCTACTGGTGCGGTTTGAAAATATTTTTCTGCAAAAACTGCACCAATATCATCAAGTGTCATCCGAAATTCTTTTACATCAGTTGCCATAATTTGAAAAATAGCTTTCCTGGCATTATTCACTTTGCTTGCCAAAACTTCCAATTGCCGCTTCGCCTTCTCCTCCTGATCATATTTATTGCTGACCTTCTCTAATAAACCCTTATTATTTTCGCCCAAGACCCCTTGCCTTTGGTATTCCTGTAAATCTTTTTGCGATTCATCTAAAATGGAAAAAGCGCGAAATAACGCCACGTCTGAATCCTGACTACCGCTGGCAAACCCCTTCCCTTTTGCAGAGGAAATCACCCAGGCATCCTTTTCTATCTCCCTGTAACTACCCATAATCTGTCTTTCAATGGATGTTTTTGGGCCAGTTAATGTAATCTCTGGCGGAGTAACAGTTACACAGGAACAGGTCTGTTTGCCACACCCAGTTAAAATTAGGGGTACTACAAAAATAGCTGCTATGATCAAGAAAAAAATATCTTTGGATAAACTGGTTATCCTGCCTACTACTTTCAATGACAAATGATCAAGTTCATACAATCGTTTCATAATGCTATTCCTATACTTATTTTGATAAACCTGCAATAAATTCTTGAATTGGAATTCTATTGTATTTCAATTCTGACGGATGCAAATCTGCTGCTAAAGATATTGCCCCACGATACAATTTTACTTTTGGATAAATATTTCCATCACCCAATCTAAATTCAAACGATTCGGGTCTACTTGCTGTGCCAATCAATGGTTGCGCTATTCCCAGTTTTGATTTACCCTCTTTTTCATTCAAAGCACGCATCAATTGGTCAGCAATCTCGTCCCCTATCTTATTCACAATTATATAGCCGCGCGGATCCACCGCAGCCGGGTTAACCCCAGCCAGGTTAACAAAAGCGGAAAGCAAACCACCTTCCTGCTGTTTTTTAACGAGAGTCTGGTCAAGGGCAGCCATATCAATATTGATCATATGAAATTTTGCTCGATATTCCATCTGCTTAGGATCCATATTTCCTAGATAAAAAAGTGTATCTTGACTAATCAGTTGTCCATCCAGCAGTGAAGCCTGCATCTTTTTTAATTCAAAGGCATTATCTCGTACAAACATGACAGCACGAAAATCTTTCAAATAGGCATAAGCCTTATTTCGCGACGGATGCTTAGCGAAGACATTTCGTATGGTAAAATTTGGTTTTTCTGTGAAATTAAAATTTTGAATTATATCAGCCTGGGTAATGTCCAACTTCGAGCTTTTCTTGCTGTAGTCGAGCTTTAGCTGAAAAGGGAAGTTCATATTTAACTGATCCACTTTGGTCATATTGCCATCGTTAAATTCGAAATTTTTAATCTCAACAACCCCATCAACATCTTGATCTTTAACATGGGTACGAACCTGTATACTGCCCCCCAGATTAAAGTTTGCGCCTTCAGGTGTTTTGTAAATCGTAAAAGTCTGTGGTGAGCCAGTAGGTGACACAGGCGAATCAATGGCTACCAGAGCATGTATATCAGGAATCACCTTGGTTACATATTTTTTTGTCACAATATCAAAAACCTTTTTGGGTGAGAGCTCCCCATTCACGGAAATTGCCAAATGCTTAGAAGGAGATTGCGCAAACACTTTTTGCACTTTTATCTGATTTTTTATCTGATCCATCATGATATCAAAACCAAAGCTTAAGTCTGCGATATCAAACGTTGGTACCTTTAATGCAAAATTTCCATCCGCAGCCAGCAATTTTCCCTTCATATCCAACCCAGTCTCTCCGGTTAATATAACTGGTTGCTGTAACACCTGTTCAGATCGGCTGCTGTTTCCGCGCAGGACATCGGGGAAGGTGTCAAAAAGATTAGGCAGATGGAAAAAAAATTCCCGCAAAAAAAGCTTGCCCTTAACATACGGCCCTCCTGCTGGCAGGTCTATGACATAAGATCCGTCCAGTCGCAGGCGCACAGCATCTTCTTGGCGAAAATTAGCAAGATGAATATTGACGGAACGAATACCCACATCGATACGCTTCATAGACGCGCTTATGCCCGAAAAGATTTCTGTATTTACCTTTATATTTGTCGGCCGACTGAAACTCTCGCTGACACTGTAAAGAAATCCGGGCAAGTTAAGCGATACTTTCGTAACGAGGTCATGCAAGCCATTCTGGCTGCTGGTTACAACATCCAGATTCACAGGCCCTTTCACTCCTATATTTAAAAAATTTTCTGGCCTTAGATTTCGCATCTGAAAGAGCACTGACATCGATCCTGCCGGAAGATTATTCCTTAATGGTACGTTAACCTTTGCAGCAAAATAGGCTCCATTCACGTAGGTAAAAAAATTATCGATCCTGAAATATGTTGCCCCAATTGGAGTGCCACCTAAATGGGTATGATAATCAAGATGTAACCTTGAAAGATAAATCCAGTAAAGACCAGGAACCTTGGCCCGGATATTATAGAGATTTACGGCGCCATCAACTTTTAAATCTTGCGGTGTTCCCATAATTTTCAAAGGTGCAAGGGAAATTTTCCCCCCAAACCAGATGGAATTGTCTCCTGTAAAAGCCAGAAAGTAGGGATAGAGTTCGTCAAGAATGATATCGGAGCGAACCATGTTCATATTGATACTAGGGTTTTTTTGAACATTCTGAATGCTGCCTTGTAGATTCACCCACTCGCTTTTCCGAAAACTAACCTTAAAATAGTGAAGCGCTAAGTGGTCTTTACCAGGATCATAACTAACATCATGCTCAATTAAAAAATCCAATGGAGCAAATATTTTCCGCTGCAATCTGATCGGCGCTTTCACCATGCCCACTTTAAACTTACTCTGAAATGATTCCGTCCCCTTATCAAGGTAGGTCAATACATGCACATACAAAGGAGGCTTCGATTCCATCGAAGCGGCGCTATACCATACCTTAAGAGGCTTATCTTCGTTCATTTCAAAACGAAGTTTATTAAAAATTTTCACAATATCTGTGGGAGGATTTAAGGGAATTACTTTTGTTGGGGGAATATATATACTCGTGCTGATACGAAAACCCTCGAGGCCAGCCTCAAAATTTTTTGACTTATCCTTTTCATCTACGGCTTTCACATAAAACCGAAAATCATCAAGAAGAAACTGAAAAAAGAAACGCAGTGAAATCGGTAATTTTATTTCTGTAATAGGTTTGCTTTCCACATCCTTTTTTGGTTTGGGCTTTTCCGGCTCCTCTTTTTTTTTCTTCTCCTGGGATGGTTTCATTAGTTTTGCAAAATTCCACTCGCCATTTTTCTGCTCAATCCAGATGTGCGGTGAGTAGATTCCCACTTCGGGAATATTGATATTTAACCATAAAAATGCGGGTAGCGAATAACTTACCTTTAATTTTTTTAGTTTTATGAATGTACTATGATGAAACTCAGCGCCATTTTTAATCTCCAGGTCTTCGATCCAAATCCCTGTAAAGGGATTGAGCTTCTTGACTTTCAGAGTAATCGTACCATTGGTTAGGGAGGCAAAGTTCTCAATAATCTGCTTTTCCACAAATGAAGGGGTGAGGACAAAATAGACAGCTCCTGCTAGTAGATGGAACAACACCAAAAAGGAGAGGACAAATCGGTAGAAAAATTTGCGAATTCTTCTTTTTTTGAATTTAGGTTGTTCCAGAGGAATTTTTGGTGTAGCCCTTTGAAACCCTTTTTCCCGCGCTCTGCGGATATTTTCCTGAATAAGAATCGGATCATCACTTAGTCCATCCTCTGTTGCCATATTATGAGTAGAACTTGATGTATTTGAATCGGTATCTGCCTTGCTTTTTGTAAAAACTGCTGAAATTTTTTTTAACCAGACCCACATACTATCGTACCGATCCTTTTTAAAATGAATTTGACTAACTTTGCATTCATTCGGCACAGAATGCAACAAAAAATTGCTTTCATGACGCAATCCATGCCAATAAGAATGCAGGAAACTGGCTCCACGCCCTTGGAACAAACCAACAAAATGGTATACAATCGATCAAAACCCCGTTTCAAGCCAAGAAACTTTCGATTTTTTCATGAACATTGCATTGTGATTGACAATGATGTAAAACTATCGAATTGGATATTGTCTTGATATAAAAATGTTTTTCACCTGGGTATTGTGGGTATAACCTTGGATAATGAGATCCGCATCGACTCCTCATTCTACAGATTGCTCCATTCTGGAAACTCTCTATTACTAACCGTAAACCAGCCCTGGAACAGCGACAATCTGGGAGCCTTATTTGGGCTTGCCTCCTATCTCAAAATAGCTGGAAAAGAGTGTTTTATGATTCATGAGACGCCCGTACCCGCTAATCTCTTTTTTTTGATTCCGGAAGGGTTTCAGAACCAGATAAGCCATAAGGATGGAGCGGATGCCCTGGATGGGATCGATGTTGTGGTTACCATTGGATCAATGCCAGAAACCAGCAGAGAGTTTTTCGCTCCAGAAGCAATCCCACATCTCATTATCAGCTACAACGCACGAACCGAGGTCAGCGATCATTATTTAGCAACATTTTCAACCAGCTTATCCGAAATGATATACCAGCTTTTTCTGCATGATCAGATTCCGCTAAATCAGCAAACGGCACTTGCCCTATACAGCGGCATTGTTTTTGCCACATCCAGCTTTCGCTCACCCAAAACCAGAAGACAGACACATGCCGCTGCTGCAGCTATGCTGCCCCAAATTGGTATCAACACAAACGATATATTCCGAAACCTGTTTGAAAAAAAAAGCCTTTCACAACTCTATCTATTTCGTGCATTGGTAGCCTCCAGTCGCCTCTTATTTCAGGAAAAGGCCGTTATCTCGCACATTGATAGCGCCGCCTTGACTGGCATGAAGGCATCCCTATCAGATCTCCTGGAACTCCTAGAATTTCCATTTGTATCCAGCACAATCCGGATATCTGCGATAGTTTATTATCAGAATGAGCAGCAGATGTGTAGAATTTATCTCCTTTGCAAAAAACCGTTCAATGCGTATCAAATCCTAGAAGAGTGGATACCAACGGGAGATAGTTACCGTGCGGAAATTTCCATAGCATCACATTCTGAAAACGCTCTCATGCTCCTGGAGACCATTATTGGTCAGCAGATACATTCGCAAAGCTAAGGGATTCCACCTGAATCGAATACAAAAAGGATGAAGCAAAAGAAGGCACTTCACGACGAATGGTTCCTGTAAATTGAATCTGTTTGCCAACTGACATATTGGAAACCCGCTCTAAAGAGCGTAGCAGCACCGGAACTCCGCCGATAGCAACTTGTAGATAACTTCCCTCGCGCTGATTTTGAAAAACACGATCAAGCCTCCCCTGCCATGAAATCTGGCAAAATTGATACCAGGATGGATTTTGAAAAATTTTCTGAACATCGATAGCCGGACTTTTATCAACGGCTCCATCAGGTAAAGCTACCTTTGCCACATTCAGAAAAAAAAGCAATCGGTTCTCGTCCTCTATGGAAATCGGCCTTGATAAGGTGTGATTTAATAGCAACAGGCTTTGATTGCGATATCCGTCGCGCAGCAATTGACGCGATCGTTCCAACAGGCGAGTTATCATGGAAGAAGAAATTCCGTGTCGAAATTTTTCGGGGTAGAGCAGAATATTATCTGCGCTATCCTCCAAATTTTTTTTCTCCGATATAGTGTGTTTTTTAACATCCGGTACTTGAACCCTATTTGATGAAACGGTCACCATTTTTTGATTCAACATTGTCCAGATATTTCTCACCCTGCTTTCCAGCCCAGAGCCGCCTTCGCTTAACAATATTTGTAAAATCCGAATAACGCTCAGTATGGCCACAATAGCACCAGCGACTTGAATAATTTGCACAATTCGCATTCCCGGACTACGGTAAAACGGATTGTCATCCAATATGATCGCCTTTTTTTTGCCAACCTCTACGGTAGGATCCTGATAACGGGCAGCTTGAAAAGATTTTGGCGGGAAAGTCACAATATCCAAAACCTGAGCATGGCGCTGAAGCAGATCAAAATCTACATCTGTCTTGATAGATTGCAACGCCTTCGATAATTTCTTTGACTGCGGAAAGCGCTCCAGTAAATGAGTCCAACAGGAAACGACATCTGGCCTGGAGTCCTGCTTCAAACGAAGGTAGGCTTCAAGCTCTGACAAATATTGATTGTCCCTGTAAAGCGAGAGCAATCGCTGATAATTTTTTTTATAGGAAGGGATATCGATGAGGATGATATGCCCTATGGTTTCCATAAAAAGAGAGTAGAAAAAGTTATGATCCATATTCACAGCCTGGTAAAACTGAACTGCCTTTGCAAAATCAGACTCTTTCCAGGCTTGATCAGCAGTTCTAATCATCTCAGCTGCTGAGACTTTTCGGTGTTTTTTCATAATGGACTAGCGATAACTCCAGCCTCCTGCTATCGTTCTTCGATAATGGATCGATTACAAATCATCGTCATCATCATGTTGCCGCTTCCATTTATCCATCCAGTTGCGGATTACCTCCTGCATGGTAATGTTCTCATCCAGACTCTTTCCGTAAATAAATCCACCACCGACTAAGAGTGTGAACAATAAAAACCAGGGGCCAAGCAACGCCAATAAAACAAAAAGTCCCAGACCGGCAAGCAGGCCGAATGATTTTCCGGGGTTATTTTCAACCCATTCTATAATTCGTTGGATCCAGGAAGGCATGCCTACTCTTTTACCCTTTCTACGTATTCTCCGGTTCGAATATCAACTTTAATCTTGTCTCCCTCATTGACAAAGAGCGGCACGGCAACTGTGGCGCCTGTTTCGACTGTAGCAGGCTTTGTAACATTTGTGGCTGTATCCCCTTTGACACCTGGCTCCGTATGGCTAACCACCAGTTCTGCAAAAATAGGGGGATCAACACTGATGGGACGTTCATTATCAAAGGAGATATCCAGGTGTCCGCCCTCTTTCACAAACCGTAAAGCATCGCCTACCTGCGCTGCCGTTAAGCTGTACTGTTCATACGATTCATTATCCATGAACACAAAGTGGTCGCCATCCTGGTAGAGGTACTGTACGGTTTTTCTATCCACTCGTACCTCTTCAACCTTCTCCCCAGCCCGAAAAGTAACAGGAATAACAGATCCTTTGGTTAATGATTTTAATTTCGACCGGACGAAAGCGCCCCCTTTGCCTGGCTTTACATGCAAAAACTCTACAATAGTAAAAAGATCGTTATTGTATTTAATCACCATTCCTCTACGGAAATCATTACTCGTAGCCACAAATTTTCTCCTTGGTTTTACATCGATAACTGTTCTAAAAAAACATTGAGAGCCAGCCGGTATCCGAGAAATCCAAACCCGCTGATCTGCCCCAGACAGACAGGCGCAAGCACAGATTGCCGGCGAAATTCTTCTCTGGCATAAACGTTGCTGATATGCACTTCAATCACCTTTGCCGGTACGCTGCTAACCGCATCTCTCAACGCCAGAGAATAGTGCGTGTAGGCTCCAGGATTGAATATAATACCAGCAACCTCAAAACCTACGCTATGAATAAAATCTATTAAGCTACCTTCACTATTACTTTGGTAAAAGAGCAGCTCAAATGGCAATTCCTTTACAAAGAGATGCAACTCCTTCTCGAGATCCTCGAGAGTAGCTGAACCATAAATAGCAGGCTCTCGTTTGCCTAATAAATTCAGGTTAGGTCCATTGACAACAGCAATTTTTTTCTTCATACTATGTGTCTCCGAGAATCTGGAGCATACTTCCGAAAGTGTCTCTGCAAAATAGAGCGAAGCTTTGCCTCTTCTACCTCATGTCCGAAACTTGCCTTTCCGATTTTTTCAAGAAGAACAAATTTCACAATTCCTTTTTCCTTTTTTTTGTCTAAAAGCATAAGAGGTAAAAGCTCATCCTCTATTAAAGTGGGGGACCAGATTGGCAAATGAAATCCATCCAGCAGCCTGACAATTCGCTCAACGGATTCTAATTCAAGGGGGAAAGAATCCATAGATAGCAAAAGAGCAGAAATCATGCCGATGGCGACTGCCTCGCCATGGCGAAGCCCCAGATAATTCTGTCTTGCCTCCAAGGCGTGCGCTATAGTATGGCCAAAATTCAAAATAGCTCTCTCGCCCAACTCTTTTTCATCAGACTCGACAACATCAGCTTTGATGGCTATAGAACGAGAAACCATCTCTATTAAAATTGAAGGCTCTTTGCCCATGATACCCACAATATTGTTTTCCAGCAATTGAAGATAACTCTCATCACGTATCATCGCGTGCTTCACAACCTCAGCCATACCTGAAGCGAACTCTCGTTCAGGTAGTAATCTTAATAAAGAAAGATCCGTGACAACTGCGTTTGGAGGGTAAAAAACACCAATTAAATTTTTCCCCTGCGGCATATTGACCGCAACCTTGCCTCCCACAGATGCATCCACCATGGCCAGTAAAGAGGTCGGCATCTGCACGAAGCGGATCCCGCGCAAAAATGTTGCTGCAACAAATCCCCCCAAATCACCAATCACCCCGCCACCGAAAGAGATAAAGAGGGATGAGCGATCCAGGTCCAGATTCAAAAGTTTATAGAGAATAAATTCATAAGTTGCAAGAGTTTTATAATCCTCCCCGTCCGCGACAACCACCACATGAAAGGGAACTTGAACGTAGCCCTGCATTCTTTCAAGGATCTGCGGATAGAGAGAGGCAAGGGTGGTGTTGGTTAGAAGGACAATCGATGAAAATGGGGCTAATGAAGCGAATATCTCTTTATATTCGCTGCTCATATCCCATCCTATATAGACGGGATAGCTTCCATTTGAGCTTTTGATCTGAAGTTGATTGTTGTTCAAGGAGAGCACCTGAAAATGTTTTAATCTTGCCAAGGTAGAGAGTAATAAGCAGGTAAATTTACCGACTTTCCTTCAAGATAGGTCTGTACCGGCTCACGCAAATCAGGATAAAGAACGATCGATTCTAACTCTTTCGGATCAAAAAAACGAAAGCTCCCCAGGATGGGATCCATACCGATTTGAAACCGATAATCCTCTGTAGTTACCCTAAAGACCAATTGAACGATCTGTCGAGAGCTGCCAATGACATCAGAGACAAAAAGCAGTTCATGAACCGCTACGGAAACCCCTAGCTCTTCGTAAAACTCACGGATTAAGGCATCCCGTAGGCTTTCCCCTGGTTCGACTCCACCGCCGGGCAAGAGCCAGTACTCTCGGTTCTCTTTTCTATGACTAATGAGCAAAATTTGATTCGATTTGCTGAGCAGACCAGCAACCCGAATCCGGGGATTTACGTTCAATGGATTGTCCTTACTGAATTGGTTCAATTATTAATTCTTTTTATGACCTCATCAACGGGACGGCTAGCAAGTAGCAAGGCTGCCTCTTCGGCTAAATTTAAAACATCAATTAATCCAAGATTCTCTTCCGGAGTAAAATCGGATAAAAGATACTTACTGATATCCTTTAGTTCCTCTTGCGGCCCAACTCCGACATAAATTCTGATGAATTTCTCTGACTTCAAGTTCTTTACCAGAGACTCAACTCCTAAATGCGCTTTTGCTTCTCCGCCGAACTGCACATTTACCTTTCCGAACTCCAGCGTTATATCATCGCAGATACAGATTATATCGGATACCTGAATTCGCAAAAAAGAGGCAATATAGAGAACAGCTTCACCGCTGATATTAATAAAGGTCTGTGGCTTTAATAAAACCACATCCTCATCGGCAATTTTTCCACGACCAATGATAGATTTTTTCTTTTTTGTTTTTATCTCTATACTGTTATTGTTGGCAATAATTTCTGTTACCTTAAATCCTAGATTCTGCCGGCTGTTAGCATAGCATTCGCCAGGATTACCAAGTCCGACAATGAGCTTCAAAATCTGCCCCCTCTTACCTTTCAGACACGATCTCTTTCGGCCTAATGTGATCTTCCAGGCTCTTCCTTTTTACAGGATTTCCCGATACATGAAATCCATCAAAGAGTATCATGCATCGACTCGAACTCGAAAAAAAATCGTCTTCCGGCTCAATATTGTACCGGAAGGATCTCCAAAAACGAAATCAATGATTAGGACGCTGTCTCCTCCTTTTCTGCTGGTTTATCAGCCTTAACCTTTGGCAGACCAACAGAAAGCAATACGGTATCTGGATGAATATGCAGATATTTTATATCAGCCAATTCAGGTAGATCACGACCATGAAGAGATTCGTTCAGATCAAGATCAGAAATTTTAATACGAATTTCACTTGGTAAGTGACGCGGGAAACATTCTACATGAACGTTTTCAATAAAAATTTCAAGAATACCTCCGGATTTGATCCCGATCGGTGTGCCATCATAGCGAATAGGGACGTGTGTCTGGATCAACTGACCGCGTGTTACTCGGTAAAAATCAACATGAAGGATCTCATCAGTTAGATAATCAATCTGATAATCCTTAATAAAAACTTCAATTTTATCTGATTCATTTCCTGCCACCTGTAAAAAGAGTAAAGTACTCTCAGTGACACCTTTGCTAAGCAAGCGGCGCATATCAGATGATTTCATAAAAAAGGGCTCACTTTTTCCCTTTGCGGTAAGCATAATGGGTAAATTGCCTCCACGGCGCAAGCGACCGCTTTCCCCTTTTCCGCTTTTCGCCCGTGGGGTAATTGTAATGGCATCAAATGTCTGTTGTGTCATGACCTTATCCTGAATTAATAATAGAATTATGAATTATTCCAAAAATAGTGCATTCACAGATTCATCATGATGAATTCTGCGAATCGCCTCTCCAAACAGCCCCGCAACGGACATAATGGTGACATTTGTCAGCTCTTCTAAGCGAGGGTGTTTGATTGAATCGGTGAAAAACATCTGCTTCACAGGCATCTCTTTCAATCGATCTATACCTGCTCCTGACAAAACAGCATGGGAGGCAAATACATAGGCATCAAGGGCTCCCTTTTCCTTGAGAGCGTAGATTGCTTTCGTGATTGTTCCTGCAGTATCGATCATATCATCTACAATCAACACATTCCTCCCATGCACATCCCCGATCACATTCATCACCTCCGCTACATTCGCCATGGGACGACGTTTGTCGATGAGAGCCAGGGTAGCATCCAAACGCTTGGCGATAAAACGGGCTCGTTCAGATCCACCGGCATCAGGGGAGACCACTGTCAAATCAGGTATGTTTAATTTCCGGGCATATTCAATAAAAACCGCAGATCCGTATAGGTGATCAACGGGAATGTCAAAAAAACCTTGAATCTGATCCGCATGTAAATCCATGGTTAAAACACGATCTACACCAATGGTCTCGATAAGATTGGCCAGTACTTTGGCGGAAATCGGTACACGCGGTTCAGATTTACGATCCTGACGTGCATAACCATAATAAGGAATAACCGCTGTTATCCGGCCTGCCGAGGCTCGCTGGCACGCATCAATCATGAGCAGCAACTCCATGATATGGTCATTGGTTGGATAGGATGTGCTCTGCACCAGGAAGACATCAGCACCGCGTATATTCTCTCCAAGCTTGATAAAGGTTTCCCCATCCGAGAATTTTTTTCGAATGATTGCACCTGGCTTTTCACCTAAATAATCGCATACCTTATGCACAAATTCTGGATTAGATGAGCCTGAAAAAACTTTGATGGTACTCATAGTTGCCGCACTGTCGCATCAGTAACAAGTTAACAAAAATTAAGACACAAAAATCTAAAAGAGAGCTCCATCTGTAAAGCAAAAAAAAAGACCTTTATCGCAAAGGTCTATTTTCTTACAAAATTACAAATTTGGACAATTTTTTTGCAAAAAAAAATGCAGGCCTGCTAGGATTCGAACCTAGGAATGGCGGAACCAAAATCCGCTGCCTTACCACTTGGCGACAGGCCTTTATTTCCTAAAGTCTGAGCTAAAATTGTAAATGGGGCTATTTTTTGCAACTCTTTTTTCATCGCAAGCAAGCGCTTTGAATCTATATCCCGTTCAAACAGAATAAACATTGCGGAACCGCTTCCGGTAACTCCGGAGTAGATCATTTTATCATCGGAAAGCATGCTTAGCCTAAGGGCGAGATCCTTATATCCCGGAAGTTCCTCGTAAAGGTATTTCGTAAAATCATTGAATAGCATATCCTTACATTCCATCGGTTCCAGATCTTTCCATTTCGAGCTTAATGCTGATACTTTTTGCCGAGAACGAACCAAATCAGTTTCCGACATCTCAGCTCTTTGCAAATAAGCAAACGCCTTACCAGTCGCGCTATGCAGATTGGGCCGCAGGATAAGGACTGGAAGCCCCTCCCAGGCTGGTTGAACATGATACAAGAAATCACCAATCCCCCCCCAGGTAGAAGAGCGCGCAAAAAGAAAAAAAGGGACATCTGCGCCAGTGCTGCGTGCCACCTGGTACAAGAGTTCGGCTGATAGCTGCGGGCACAATTCCTTTAAAAAAAGAATGAAAGATGCAGCATCCGATGATCCGCCGCCCATGCCAGATTGTGGCGGCACTTGTTTAAATACATCAATTGTCAGCGCGCCATGGAGCAGTTTCCGGCAATACAAGGAAAAAAATTCCGTAGAAACAAGCTGCTTCCAGACTTTTTGAAGCAGGCACTCAGATTCACCGATGGAAAATATTTCCTCTGAATATTCTTCATCCTGAAATGAAAAATAATTTTTTATCCTACTCTGGGCACCATCTTTGATTGCTAACATCTTGCGCGACCAATAGTAGTGGACCTTTAATTCGGCAATCTCTCGATTTGGATGAACCTGAAACCGCAATGTATCACCAAAATTTATCGGTGCAAATAATGAAAAAAGCTCATGATATTGATCTGTTCTCTTACCAATTACCTGCAAGTGTATATTAATCTTTGCGGGTGCAAACCTGACATAGTTGGAGCCACTCATATCAAATCAATCCTATCAACCCGAAAAATTCTAATTTCACCACGCAAACGACAATGAGCCTCTACATACACTTCTGTTAAATTACTAAAAATTCTTCGAGGTATAATCTCCCTTTTTGACCTCTCTCCATTTCCATTCTTGTATTGAATTTGCAGCACCTTCGCTGAGACAGCAGCCTCTTCTAAAATACGAACCAGGGGGCTATTGCTGATTTTTGCCGCCCTTTTTTTCTGTTCGCCTGTAATAAAACCACCCGAAGATTTTCGCCATAGATCCTGGAAGGAAAAAATCATTGGGCTGTCAGTGCGAAATTTCTGAAGGCATTTTGTTAATATGGTGACCGTTGCAGTGGCATCTTCAAGAGCCCGGTGCGCTCTGCCGGAGTCTATGCCCCAAAAATTTTTTAGATTTTGCAATGAATAGGATGGCAATCCCGGGAAAAAAGAGCGCGACAATGTAACTGTATCGAGGATGGCAATCCCATTCCATTTCACCCGAGACTCAGGATTTTTTGAATCTGCAATTCGCTTTTGCAGATATTTCTGCAAAAAACCACCATCAAATTTTGCATTATGGGCTACCAATAAGGCAGCGCGGGCAAAGTTGACAAAATTTTCAATTACCTTGTTTGCCGAAGGAGCAAATTCAACCTCTTCATCTCTGATACCGTGAATCCGAATAACCATCTCTGGAATCCTGCATCCAGGATTTACAAGACTATGAAATGTATCCAAAACAGAGCCATCATGCTTCACTCGCAAAGCTCCAATTTCTACAATCTCATCAAGAATAGGCTGAGCCCCAGTTGTCTCAAAATCAAAGATGACATATTCCAGCTCATCCAAATATGGGTTATTATCGTTTAAATCGCGATAGTAGTGCATTATAATCAAACAGCAATTCGTATTACAAAAAAATTGTCTTCTCTATTTCAACGGCTTTCAAAAAAAGATTACCAAAAAAATTATTGTATTGGGTTTCATGTTGACTGAACCATAAATCCTGCATTGAGTCCATTGGTATCCCCACCCAGCGAGTAGCTTTTCCGGGAGCAATACTGCCATATCGATCGTTTATGTCCAATAAAATTGCGGGGTTAATTGTTATCATTTGGAAAATTTTTGCAGGCTCAAGATGGAATAAGTGTTGTGCGTGCTTGGCCTCGGACCATAAATTCAAATCTTGATTGCTAGCCAAAGAATCTGTCGCCAGGGCACACACAAGATCCGATGAGATGGCTTTTTTTATATTCACGGTTCGATTGTGAAGAAATAAGTTGGAGCGAGGACAGAGCACCAAACCGACATTTTTTTCCTTCATGAGTTCAAAGCCATCGTCGGTTAGTTCGCTACCGTGCACAAAAAAACGACAATGGTCGGACCAAAATTGCAATGCCTCGTAATAGGAAAGAGCAGTTAAAGGAGCATCCGTAAATTTCATGAACAGGTCTCTCATTGGACCGTCTTTACCATTCATAAAATCAATTTCTTCAAGAGATTCAGCGAAATGAATGCAGGCGCGTCTCCTGGATTCATTTTTTTCCATGTGGCTCCACAACAATTTGGAGAGATCCAAACTGAGAGAATAAGGAGAGTGAGGATTCAGCATAGTTTCCCAGGAACGATGCGCACCTGAGCCAGCCATCTCTTGCAGCGAGTATTGCCGCTCCAGCATATGATTCAAATTTCTTGTCGCTTCTTGCGGATCCAGACCCAGAATTTCCAAAAACAGAATTCCCTCAAGATCAGATTCCACCAGGGAGCGAAAATGATAACCATGGTTGCTGATATCGCCTACAAATAGAGTACCATGATCAATCAACTCCTGTATTTGCCTGTCAATAGACATCTGCATCTGCTCTAAAGTCAATAAACGTCTGGCTTCAACAATTTTCTTAATAAATGAGCTCATCCCAATTCCAGGATTGACTACATCCTCCAATGCGGATAACTCCAGGTGAGTATGTGCATTTACAAGAGCGGGCAATAAGATCAGATTAGAATAATTATTTTTGATTTTTTTTCCGTCAGTATGCGAACATTTGCGAATCTGAATAATTCTCCCTAGATCAATTAACAAACAGACTGAAAATTCAATTCTATAATCTGGATAGTTGCCGATTAAAATTGCGCCAAAATAAAATTCTTCATTTCTCCGTTTGCGAACATGAACACGCATAGTTAATTTTATTCTTCGCTATTTTGCGAATGCTCCCGCTACAATAATATCCAGCAAATCAGAAAAATTAATTCCCATAGACATCGCACCTTGCGGCAATAAGGATGTGTCTGTCATTCCGGGAAGAGTATTCGTTTCGAGAAAAAAAAGTCCATTTTCACCAAGGTTTTCTCGCCATAGAAAATCTGACCTGCTCAAACCAGTACATCCTAGCGCCTTATGTGCTTGCAGGGCACTACGTTGAATTTTCTCCTGTATCAATTCAGGAATGTTAGCTGGCGTTATCTCTTCGCTGGCATTGGCAATATATTTTGCTTGATACGAAAAAAAACCATCTACTTTCGGAATGATTTCGGTAACAGCAAGGGGTAGCATGCCGCCTTTCCTATTTTCAGACTCCATCGATGCCGGGATATCAATGACTCCACAGGTAAATTCTCTTCCTGATATATACTCTTCAACCAATACGGAACCAATCGCCAAGAGTTCTTCCAATACTTTCATCATTTGCCCTGCTTCAGAATTTCTAAGAATCTGCATATCGCGACTCGATCCTGAATCCACCACCTTTAATACCACATCCTTGCCCAATGATATGATATTTTTCTGAACCAAATCCCTGTTGTGCCTAAAATCATCTGTAGTGACAAAAAAATCTCTGGCTGTTTGGATGCCGGTAGCAGCAACAACTCGCTTCGTAAAAAATTTATGCATAGCGATTGATGATGATCTAAAACCGCTACCGGTATATCGCATACCGTGCATGTCAAGAAAAACCTGAAAGGTACCATCCTCTCCGAATCTCCCATGCATACCGTTGAATATAAGATCGATTTTCATCTCTTTTAAAAATTGAATAGCGCGATCTGGGCTAGCATCAACTAACTTCCAAACACTAGTATCCGGTAATTGCCAGATCTTTTCGGAGTTCATTGGCAAAAAATCTCCGCAATACCATTTCATCTCTTTTGTTATATGTACTGGCAGAACCTGATATTTTCCCCGATTCAAGCCGTTGATGATATTCGCTGCGCTTCTTAAGCTTACTTCATATTCACTGGATGGGCCACCCATGACAACGGCAATGGTCTGCATAAATATCTCCTTTATAAAAAATTACCTTACCCGGCTTTTGATTTTTTTTTATTGCGGCAATGTCAAGATAAAATAAAGATGACAATTGGAGCCAAGATACCAAAGAATTGTTCTCTTTCAATATGGATCATTAAAAGAACACCTCTTGGAATATAAAACCATGCTACCAGGACTTTCCATTTGAAAAAGCCCGTTTTTGCCATTCTCTTACTGTTCTTATTCGGATTCGTCCTCTTTTTCGGTGGATACTTTCTTTATAATTTTTTTTTTCCAAAAGCTTCTATCTCATCATCAGTTAACGCACCCTTCAAGCTATCCAAAAACAAAGAAGCACAAATCCTAATTCAATACAGACTGCAGCCTCAGGAAAGCAAAGCAGTTCAATTAAAGAAACAAAAAAATGCCCAAAGAGAGATCCTATCTGAAGGCGTCTCAGATACAGTACTTCTCTTCCTGGAAAATCACTATAAGTCACTGCAAAATTATTCTGATTGGTATCTTTTTTGTGATCAATTATCGCAAACTTTCTGGCCTAACCCAAAAAAAGAGATCCTATCTCCAGAAAACCAGATATGGCGGAGTCCTGAATTAGCATTTTTTTGTTTTAAAGGGTTATTCCATAACCATTATTATGATGAGATTCTCGAGATTCTTGGCCGAAATCAAGAATCCACTTTATGGCAAAATTTGCATGAAAAATATCTTTTTATTCAATTAACAGCTCTTAACAAAACAATAAAAACCTCAATGGCATTAAAAAATTGCAAGCAGTATCAATTGGCAGTTGAAAAATTTCCAAATTTACTCGATCAATGCGCGATAGCTTATTCCCAACTTAAAGATTATCAGAGTGCGCGCCAATTTTGGCGCAGAGCATTCAAATTAGTTCCTCAAAAAGAATATCTGATAAATATTTCGAAAACTTATCTTGCCCAAAATGACAAAGAAAAGGCAGCCAGAACTTTACTGGCAATTCCAAGACATTAATGGAGACTATAGCATGCAATCACTGAGAAGGTTAACTACCATTTTTATAATTTCAATAATTTTCACTTCTTGCAGCAAAACAGACCCCCTAGAACAACAACTTATTAACAAAAACACCTGGATTAAAAAAAAGTTGCAATCCATGACCCTAGGTCAGAAGGTAGGACAACTTCTAATGATAAGCCTTCCTGAAGCTTCTCTCGGAAGTCAGGAAATCGAATACCTTACAAAACTACAGCCAGGATCAATCCTATTTTTTAAGAAAAATTTTTCCAATGCAGAGCAAAACCGGGTTCTCTTCCAATCCATTCAGAACCTTTTGTCAAAAAAAACTGGCATCCCTGCAATTCTCACAACAGATCAAGAATCAGGGCGAGTCCATAGATTGCAACATGAAATGACGCGCTTCCCCGCACCCTATCTGTATAGCGCCGCAGACAAAGAGGAAATAACCGCCAGTATTGCTACCATCACAGCATTAGAATTGGGTGCTTACGGCCTGAATATGAACTTGGCTCCTGTTGCCGATGTGAATAATAACCCTAAAAATCCAGTGATCGGAAACAGAAGCTTTTCCAACAAGAGCGATAAGGTTTCACGGCATGTGATTTCGTACTTAAGATCGTATCAGACAGCAGGCATCGGTGCAACAGTCAAACACTTTCCGGGCCATGGCGACACCAATATTGATTCTCATAAAGGTTTACCAGTTATTCAAAAATCAATCATTGAACTAGAGGCAATCGAGTTGCCTCCTTTTTATAAGGCTGCGCAGAACAATGTTGACGCAATTATGACTGCCCATATTCTTTTCCCAATGCTTGATTCATCCCTGCCTGCCACACTATCTCCATCCATTTTACAAGATCTGCTTAGGAAAAAAATGAATTATCGTGGCGTAATTATTTCCGATGACATGATCATGGGAGCAATTCAAAATTTTTCACATAAAAACAGAATAAAAACTCATCCCGTTGTGTTGGCCCTACAGGCGGGCATTGATATGGTTATTTACAGCGGCGATATTTCAAGCACTCTGAATGTTTTCGAGATTGTCATAGCAAGCATAGGCAAAGAAATTACGATAGAAAAAATTGACAAAAAAGTCAGCAGAATTTTGGGATTAAAATGGGATCTGTATCAACAAAAACCATTATTGGAACAAAAAATAGCCATGATGCAGCTAAAAAACAGAACGCAGATTCTAAGAAATAGTTTTCTTTGTGGCCTTATCCCTAAATATGCCGATCCATCCTTTGTGGAAAAATTCTCCAACTCTTTTATTCGTCCCATGAAAGTGAATTTTATTTCAGCGCGATCTCAAGATAGCCACAAATCGCCACTTCAGTATAACGCCAATACCAATTTTCTTAACTTAATACAAATCTGGCCAGGAGATGAAAAACATTTAAACCGATTTACATCAAAAATAAAGCAGAATGAGCTGAACACTTATACTGGATTTTTATTGATGAATTCTGAATTTTCCGATTATTGGTCCCAAAAAAAAGTAAGCCAAATAATAACAAACCAAAACAATAAAATTTCATTTGCTTTACAAAGCACCGGATTCGAAAAAAAGCAATTAGACTCGCTTATTCAAGACCTTGCACAAGATGGACAAAAATTTACGGCAAAAATATTATCAAATCCGCAGACCCCTAATACGAAGTAACAATCTGAAGTTTTAATTCGGGCAATCTCTCAAAATGCCCGGATGATCTCTGGTCAGATTCATGATTTTGAAATTTATATCTTTCAAACTCCTTATTTAGTGCATTAATCCTCTGATCTATATAATCCTGATTATTCTTTATCGTAGAACGGCGAGCTTGATAAATATTTCCAGCATAAAAGGTAACAAACAAAGATCCAAATATACCAGTTGAGACAAAATCATCTCGCAGGATATTATATACCGTTAAAAAACCAAGGGTAAAATTAAAAACAAAAGAGACAAAAGCATTGCTCCACTCCCGATTATATGCCTGTCCAGCCCCTGGAAAAATTGCAGACAAAGTTGTTGCCAGCCAAACATACCTTGGCGAAAAAGCAAGTGCTGCCTCCGATTCCTCAATACCTTTCTTGGCAAGAGGATAAAACTTGGAATGAGGGAATTTTTTCTGAAAGGCCATAAAGGTATCTTTAGTTTCAGAAAATTTTTTTTGATTAAACATCGCCATCGATGCTAAGATATAATAGGTATCGAGATTTTCTAACTTTGGAAATTCAACGGTAATCTCCTGGAAGATTCTTTCAGCACCCGTGAAATCTTTTCGATAAAGATAGCTTAAGCCTACGATATTTTTTATATCAAGACGGATGGCATCATTTCGAATCTCAGTTAGAGGAGCCAAATAATCAAGGCTTACCCTATACTTTCCCCCCATATAATAAGATTTGCCGATCATATACCGGATTAAATCTTTTTTATCATATGTGGGAAAATAAAAAAGTGCCCTTTTATATTCCGTTATCGCGCGATAATAGTCTCCTTCCTTAAACAAATGATCAGCGAAAAGCAAAATATCTTTGGGATGCTGAATGACAATCGATGACTCTGCCTTAGCGAAAGCAGGCAAAAATGCACATTGAATAAACAAGAACAAATATATAAAAAATTTGCTAAATTTCATTCTCACCATTACCAAAGCCGCACCGGATCAAAGATCTCATCAGTCTGATATTCATGACAGCGCATAAACCGTTCCGCACCTACTACGATACCGACCGCCAATCCAAATTTTTGAATCGACTCCTTGGCATATGCAGAACAAGTCGGATAATATCGACAGGTGCTGCCATTGAAAGTTGTCAGATGATGTTCATAAAAATGAAAGAGCATATCAAAAGGACCATTGGCTCGCTGCACTGGTTTCGCCTCAAAGAGACGGTGCGGAGAAAAGATCTGTCCAGTGCCCGGACCGTGTAAGGCATCCAGGGTTACCGGGTGTGACCCGCCAGACCCGCTCCATGGCTCTTCCGCCAGCGTGGATAGTAAAAATAGAAAGGGAGATATAAAAAGGAAAAAGGCTGCCAGAGCAGCAGCCAATTTCATTTGAAACATAATGTTATCATCATTGCTAATTAAAGATTCACGTCAAAACTGACAGCTCCATATATCTCCCAGGCATCGCGTCTGGTTTGAACGAAACCATAATTATACACTCCATCAACAAAGGTAATGCCACGTCCAATATCACGCACCCCTGGAATAATTTCAGCATCACCCCCTTCAGGCGCTGTTCTGATTGTATAGTCAGAGTGGTATTTATTGAAAGGAAAGTAACTATACTGTAAGCCAACGCTGATATAGATATAGGGCATGGCATAAAAATCAACTGAAGTTTCCAAAATATGCTCTTCAGAATTCATCTGGTCGCCTTTTAATTTATTCGAGAAAAAACCAACGACGGGAAACATATAGGAGACTTTCCATCTAAGTTTCTTGCCAAAATTAAAATAGTTACGGCTGATGATACCCAGCACACTGCCATAGTTGTCATTATTATAAGAGACAAACCGGTTAAAATCCGCAATATCAACATACTTGTTCAGGCGTAGCGACAAACCAATAGATGAATCAAAAAATGTTCCCAGATTTAATCCAATCCAGGAAAACATCTCATGAAAAAGATTAAAATGGTAGTAAGAATTAAAAAAGATTGTGGTGGATTTGGTGGCAGCAACGCCGTGACTTTCCAGAATTTTCCGAACATCAGCATCTGTTGTATCAATTCCAAGGAAGTTGATATAATCGTTATCCGCATATTTAGATGGATCCTGAACAACTACACCGTCAACCACCTGCTCCCAAGGTAGAAGGCTAACAAAATTCTCTCCTACCTTCTCCTGGGATCCCAGAATAATCTGCTGTTCCGTGTATCCCCCGGGTAACGTATTCGGCCCACCGGTGTGTTTGATCGTAAAGGTTGAGGGATAGGAGGCATACTCCGCTGAATTTCCCCCAAAGGAGTAGGTTTTAATACCAAACTCAAAATCGGTAAAAAACCCTTTATTGCTTCGGTTGTAGCGAAAGCCATTGTTAATGTTTTCCCACCCTTCTGTATGCGTACCGAAACGCATAGCCAGAATCATCGTTATCAATGGGCTTCCAAAATCATCTATAATAATTTGTCGTTTCTCACCGGTTGTGGGCTTTTCAATATAATTGGTAATATTCTGTACCCCGCCTTGAATCGTAAAGGTAATGGTTCCCACGCTGGCGTAAGGGTCTTTTTTCTCTTTCGAAGATAATGTATCATTTATGGTCTGCGCGCTGAGGGTTTTACTTCCTCCTGCCAATAAGGCCAGGAAAAGTACCATTGCCACCAGAGATTTATAGGTAATTTGATCTATTCTCATTGTTTGTTACATTTCCCTATGGGTTATCTTACAGAATTTTATTCTTCTATATTTATGGTTTATAAATAACGATATTGGAAAAATTTGGCTTTGTAGCATCAGCGCTGGTAAAGCGGACAATATAATACCTATTTGCGGATGGAATCGTTCCATCCTCAAAAAAACGGTTCTCATACTCATCGTCAGGATTAAAGTTGGCGGAAAGCGACGTCATAGAACCTGAAGGATCCCCACCTGTTTTTAAGGAGGTAACAACTGAATCCAATAAAGCGCTATCAAAATAGTAGGCCTGATAGGACCAATCATCGCTAAGTAATCCCGTTGATTTGGCCGGCTTCCAATAGATGCGAACTTTTCCCTCTCTAAGCATTGGCTCACTTAAAATCACTCTGCTATCATAAGAGTAATACATCGGATCCAGCGGGTTGCTGTGCGGCTCCTGCCCTCCTTCAAAACCAAAAAAACAGGACTGCAAAAAGATCGCAACAAGGGCAAAAACCATACTTTTTTTTACGAGGGTCATCATTCTCTTCATAATCCATTGAGCCTTTCGGAATCCTACCATTGCGGCTTAGTTGAGTACATCATTCTTTGCATGAAAGAGTCATATCGAGTATAAGGAAATTTCTTAAAATATTTTTTATGAACCTCATCCATAACCTTATTCGCCCGCTCACGATCCTCAAAAGCATCCCATACACTGTAAGCCCATGTTAAAAGACCAAGGGCATACATAGAGCGGCTTACATTTTTATCATTTTGCAGCTTTTTGTATGCTCTTTCAGCGCTCTGGGGATCTGACGCATTCAGATAGTTGGCTCTGGATTGTGCTATCTGTTGTTCACGATAATAACCGTATCCAAGTGCACCATAGGTTAAACCAAAATTCACAACAGCACCAAAATAGTTTCGATTGTATCCCTGACCCCATCCTGCTACAAATAATGAACGCACACAAGCGCCCTCTGCGGTCTTTTTAATCTCATCCGCAAAAAAATCGAGATCCAGGAACTTGACAGTTATGTAAACTTCCAGGGTGCATACATAAGGAGAGGAAAATGGATACTCCTCTTTTTTTATATCCGGTTTATCAATGATGCGGGCATGAACCTCTTCCTGAATATTTTTATTCATCATCTCGCCATCTTTGATATCGCTGAGTATATGGCGGAAAGTACTTGTTACCCGGCGCAATGCCTTTTGCTCGGCATCGTAGAGAGCGTTATTTCTGGCAATCTCCTTGGTGGCGCCCTCGCCTATGGCATCTGATATATAAATTGTCCGCTGTGTTGAGATATACTCCTGCGCTACCGCTTGCATCGGAATCACAAGAACAAGACCAGCCAGAAAATAGTACATTATTCTTTTCATATCTACCTTACCTTATCTTCTCTTAGCTCGTCCGATTAAAACCTTAAGTGAAACAAGTAAAAATCAACTACGATACCTTGCTCATTGGTTGGACGAACATAGGTATAATCTCCGAGGCGATAGGCCTTGCGCAGGTTTACCAATCCTATCTGTCCCAAGGCACGTGAGGCACTGGCCTCAGATAGGGCAAAGGCCCAAATGATTAAAGCTGGTAGCTGATATTTTGCCACCATATTTTGCTCTGCATCCTCATAGATTTCGCGATCGGCAAGGGTATGGCCAGGTCTATTTCCTGGGAATTTAGCAACTCGATCAGCCTCAATGATAAAACTATAGTAAAAGAATGTAAACAATGCACCATACAGGATTCCGGTAATATGGGTTTTATTATACATCTGTCCCCATCCAGGAAAAGCCATTGTACGAAGAGCAGCCCCCGTTACCGATTTATCATACTCATTCATAAATTTAGGCACGTTCAAAAAATCGAAGGTAACCCGAACTCTAACCTTAACATGCTTACGGTTATTCTTCACAAACTCCTTCTCCAAAACCTGCACATCGACAACCTGCAAGTTTGCCTGCTTTTTAACCCAGATTGCATCGATATTCAAGTTGCTCATGGACGAACCTCCAGTAATGGAAGCCTCTCCTTGATTTTCAGCATCCTGGATAGCATACTTCATCGCTTCGTTAAATACCTGGACGGTTGTCATTTTTTCGTCAGCGTATTCAGCTTCGCCTATTTTTGTTATCGAATTTGTGTACTCACCGGCAAACCCTGCGACAGGAAAAGCAATCACAACCAGGATAAACCAGAAACTAAGTCGATTCATGATAAATCTTTTTCCTTTCGTTTGTATGACATTCCCAAATGTAGCCATATCAATAAGGTCTCCTGTTCTTTTTCGTAGGAGAAAACAAATAACCAAAACGAAGTTCATTGTACAATCCACTCTGCCCAGGAGTCCCCATAAGCCTGGTGCTGATAAAAAAGCGGTAAATTTCTACTCCAAACTGTCCGTAGATCGCCCACGGTTCATAATCGCTTCCACCAAACCGGAAATTCAAACCACCGCCATAAAACACCTTCATAAAAGGGATATAACTTCGAACCAAAATCCCAGGATTCACAGCTATGATCGGTTTTAACTCCTCATCAACTCGCGCCGCATTCCACTCCTGCTGTACTTCTATGTCCATGTAATAGTAAAAAAATTTATGTCCTCTCCAGATTTTATCCGTTGGAACATTATAGAGGATAGCCGCCCCAAAACCGAGGGTATTCAAACTCTCGCCTGCCGCCATATTATCTTGCCCGCGGTACTGTGAGCTGCCAAAAAACATCGGATTCCATTTTTTGGGCTGATAATCAAACTCTGATTTAACCGTAGAAATGGCATACAAAGGTTTCACTGCCAGGAGTGCCGCCAGCAAAGGTAACACCAGGAGCAGTCGCACCATTGAATTCCAGCTTTTATTTCCTTTGTTCATAGGATTAGTCTCTCTCCCTGCCCCAACGTAATTCTACTTTCTTTTCCTGATCTCTTTTCGTCACCGGCCTCTTTTTTGGTTCGGAAATGGTTGGCTTTGTATCGCCAAATTTAACCTCTTTTTTTCCGACTAACGCAAATTTGATTGCAAACGTAAAGGTTGATCCCTGTGCAATCCGATTTAGATGCGAAGAGCTACCATCCGAGGTAGTAACATAATTTGAAAAAATATTTTTGTATGAGAATATAAAACGAACGGACTCTGATTGAAAAAACTCAACTCCACCGCCGAATGCGTACACATATTTCGTGGGAATAAAGGGCATGATTCCAAAACTCGCGAAGTAGGCCGTTTTGCTTGTTCGGATAAAATTGTATTGCCCCCAGAATAGCAAAGAATAGTAGGGATAATCTCGATTCCACAGATGTGTATCGGGGTTTTGATCCCTTTCTGAGGAATTGGTGGAGGACAGAAAGAGATAGGTCGGCACCATCAAGGTAACGCCAGCGGTGACCATAGTGTCTGAGGTAAAAAAACCTAACCCATAAAAATTGGTATCTTTATTATTCATTACCTCAAAGGTCATACCCGAATATTCATAAGCCTGAACTCCACCGGGAAACCAGGTTACTAGGATAGCAACCGCCGCAATGATTGGAAGGATTTGCTTTTTTATTTTTTGCATTCCCATACTTTTTCTCACAATTATCCTTGGTTAGTGTTGCCCAAAAAATTCGGGTAAGGATTACATCGGTATTGTACTTTTCTTTTTTCTCGCAATTTCCCCAAAACTCTGCTGAAAAGCCTTAAGATGAGCTTTCAAGGTGTTCTCCAGTTCGATCTGCATACCATTGCTCTTCACATCCAGGACAAAAATTTTCCTGTGCACTTCAAAAACCCTGGTTTGGATCATCAGACCACTGGCTCCTGACAGACGGATACCGCCGACTATAATAAAATCTGTACCCAATGTTGCGCCAAGGCGGTGCAAAAATTTCTCTTCTGTTTCGCCCCAACCCTGTTTGAATTGGGTAGCAATCTGGTTTTGCTTCCACTGCGCAATCAGTTTTACAGTTCCCGTATCCAGGGCTGCTTTGGTAACTGAATTGGTAACCTTATCGGAGGACTCATTCGTGGTCGCTTTCTGATCTGTAACAGACTGATATCGAAATACTGTTAAGATCCACTGTCGATCGGAAGGAGCTATCTCCGGACGGCGGTCAAGAGAGACAATGTTATCGCTCCCCTTCGCGGTAGCGCCCCAGGTCTGGTTGTCAACAATCTGAAGATTTTGACCTCCCTGGATTAAGTTGGTCAATTTTACTCCTCGGTCATCGGCATATTTGGCTTGATAACGCCAGCCGCCAAAAGAGCTGACCAGGGATACCTGGTGCATCGATTCGCCATTTTGCTTCCGTTTCAGGAATGGCGCCTCATAGGAGTACTCAAATGAAAGGTGATTTTTGCCAAATAACTCGCCCAAACCAAATCCGGCATAATAAGTGTAGGCTTGATCCTGAAAATAACGAGTCCCGATACCACTGCGCAGAGCTAGAAAATGGATTGGCCAAATCTCTAGACCAGTACGAATAGTAGACTCACTGCCCTGGGATGGATTAATAAAATCGATATTCCAGGCAAAGCGTCTTACAGTATAAAAAGAGATGCCTACATTATATGAAGCAGTATCCTGCGTGAACTCCTTGGATGCATTAGGATCTGTTGTCGTTGTTTCCGAAGAAGAGTTAAAACGGGGATGAATATTCATCGCGGCAAAGGTCAAGCTCATCCGCGGAAGATGGTACAAAAAGGACCAAACGCGCTTCAGATTGCTTAGATCGTAATTGTACTGCAATGCCAAATCCACAAGCATGCCATACTCTTTCAAGGTATCAGCAGAGCTCTGGAAATATTTTACACCAAAGCCAAAGGAGAAGAGATCCCGAAAGACGTTGGCTCCATAGGACATACCAACAAATCCAGCTTTATAATTTTTATAAGGGTTGGCAGTTACGCCATAATAGGTGTTATCATAATCAGCCACGTGTGCAAACAATCCGTAAAATGCCAGACTCCCCAAAGGCAACGGTATATTCGTAACAATACTATCCATATCCACCTTATAGAGATCATCTCTATGTGATAGCTGCAATTCCCAGTATTCGGTATTCTTTAAGCCTGCCGGATTGTAATAGACTGCGGAGAGGTCATCAGCCATAGCGGTGAAGGCACCCATACCCTGTGCGCGTGCACCAACCGGCACCTGTAACAGGTAACCTGGCTGAAAAAAGGCAAGGGGGTTCGTATATGCAGGAGCCGTATAGGTTTCACTGAAAAGATTTGCGCTAGTGAAGAAAAAAATAAAACTATAGAATATCGCGAGTAACTTTTTTTTCTTGATCATCTGGTTAGCGTCCCGGTCTTTTCTTTACATAACATATTTACATCAAAAAAAGGAAAACATCACGGGATGAGATAAGCCAAATTGGATTTAATTTGTCAATTGAATTGTTCCTTTTCCTGTGAAAAATGTTGTGAATCCAAAAAAGTAATGAAATCGTCATATTTGCGAGATATTTTTTTCATCTTTTCCCCATATTTCATCCTTAAAAAAATAATAGGCTGAAAAATATAAAAATTTAAGGCATTCAATCGTAACTTTTTCACGACTTTTTCCAATAACAGATACGTATTTCCATAAAGGCTGGCTTAGGATATGAAACATCCGCTTTCCAAAAGAATTCAAAATAAATTCAAATTTGCTTTTTTTCTGCTTTTCCTTTTTTTTTCTGCATGTTCACTGCAAAAAATAGAGTACTACCATATCCTGGAAGCCAACATCCAGACCGAGGGCTTTTTATCCGACGAAATTTTTCAAGTTAGAGCCACTGGAATTCCAGACAGATCCCTGGCATCGCTGTCTGAACTGCACTCTCACAGCTTCACAAACGCCATCGCCAAGGCCAAAATCCGTATGGCGGAGCAGATGCTGAAATTTCGAATCGATGCAGAACAGAAAAAAATGGGTGATATCCTTATTGACCTCCCAGACCATTCTCGCATAAGATTTTTCAAGCTTCTAGAGCCTTGGCTTGAGAAAGCGGAGACCTTCTATCGGGAAAATTTTAGCGATGGTTCTGTTCTCCTTGTTTTCAGATTACGGGAGCCGAATCTCAAAGGGCAGTTATTGCGTCTAGAGTTGCTGGAAACAACCAGCCCCTGATCAAAGCATCAAGCTTTCTTTGCAAATGACCGAAAATAAAGTTGAAGAACGAGCCTGAAAAAACACCAATAA
Organism: Leptospira biflexa; assembly: GCA_020720805.1. Classification (GTDB taxonomy): domain Bacteria; phylum Spirochaetota; class DYNZ01; order DYNZ01; family DYNZ01; genus DYNZ01. Next base: position 76,028 of record DYNZ01000005.1, read on the forward strand.
AAGGACTTAAAGAGAGATGCAGTTACAAAGACACCGATTTCAAAAAGAGCACTCCTGGAGAAAAATAGCATTCTCGTCCATACTATGGATTCTTCTGGTTTTTGGAATTACCCAGAATAGCAGCGCCCTCTCAGCTCAGGCACAATCAAACCTATTACGAAATGATCTATTGCGGCAGATCCGGTTTTTGTATGTGGTTGTAGCGAATTTTGGAAACATTCAACTGAGCGATGAAGATAAAGAGATCGTTTTCGGAACACATTATCCAGAATACAAAAATAATTTTAATCATGAAAAGGAGTATAACGCCTTTATTGAAGATAAAAATGAGAGGGCAGCCTTCTCCTTTGATAAAACCTTCACAGAAGCAAAGGTGTTGTACGATAAAGCTACCGTTCACTACTATAGCAACGAGTTTCTGCAGGCGGAGAAGATGTATACCGAAGTCAAATGGAAACTCATCCGGATATATAAAGGTATGACTTACCTGTATATCAAACAGGCCACCGACATCCTGAATAAAGCAGCCAGCCTCGGCATCCAAAAAATAACCCAATTTAGTAGGCAGAATGCCGAAACAAGACAATTTTTCTTCAATTATGATCCCCAAAGTGACATACTTCTATACAACCCCAAGGATTATTACTACCTCTTCGCAAAAACCAATATCCATGAATACCTCAAAGGCGGATATAAATATGTTCACCTGACAAAACAGGCATTTGGTTACCGGACAAAAATTATTATCCGGGATGAAAAAGGGAAAGAGATCCCTGAACGGCAGTCTGAGTTTGATAAAGTTGAATACAAAGAGAACCTTACCAATTATGAATACAACCTGCAAAAAAACTGGATGCAGACCATTGGTTATGCCCGCCAGGCAAAAATGTACGCCCTGGAGACCTTTCGGATATTAAATAAATATCGTTACAATTCAAGCTCACTAAAATACAGTATCCGCTATGAAAAAATAGAAAAGTTTCTAGATGACCGCATACCAGATGAATTTCAGTTTGATTATCTTGATAGCCTGGGTCTGGTTCATCAGGATGAAATTAAAAGATTTGAAAAGCACCTGATTGCGGCAGGTGTGGATCCGCGACGCTATATCCAGACCAAAGACAATCGGCTGGTTAAAGTTTCCGGAGAGGTTGATAAGTACCCCGAATATATCAAGACGGACAAACCAATTCCGGCAAGGGATACGAAGCCAACGGTTGTTCAGCCAAGCACTCCCAAAACTCCCTGATTGATTTTTGGGATCCTATAAAAGTTTTTTTCTACTCTTTAGGCCTATAAAAAAGAAAAAAGCTGTACTCCTGCCACCTCCTTGAGAAAGTAAGCTCCTGCATCCTAGTAGGGGCTTTGAAGTTTTCTTTTTTTTTATAGTAGCAGTATGGACAAAGATAAACCCTCTAAAAATCCAAAAGGCCGTAAACGCCAACTTCGCGAAAAGTATAAAAAATTTGATGCCCAGAATGAAGAGCTGTACAAAGAGGCCTACGCCCAGGAGATAAAAAGCGAAGGCGGACTATATCAAAGTGATGACCCAAAACTTCCAGATGTAACCACTTCATCACAAGGAAAACAAGGCACACTCATTCGTCAGCAAAAATTGGCATACCAGGAAGAACAAGATGTCCAGATGACCTTTGTCGAACACCTTGAAGAGCTCAGGGTAAGGTTTATCCGTATCCTCATCATAGCCGGAATATTTACGGTTGCGGCTATCGCCCTTTCAGAATATCTTGTTTTCTTCTTGCAGGAACCGTACACAAGATTTGGTCATAAACTGGTCACCACAAATCCAACAGGAGCATTCTTAACCCGGTTAAAGATATCATTAATGATCGCTTTTGTGGGTGCTATGCCCTTTATCCTACACCAGATCTGGCTCTTTATCTTTCCGGCTCTGAGCGGCAAGTTTCGAAGAATCGGAGTTTCCCTGCTTCTTTTTGCCTACCTGCTTTTCCTGACCGGGGTCTCTTTTAATTTCTTCATCGTTTTACCTTATGTTTTGGAATCCTTGATTAGTATGGCCTGGCAGGGGGTAGAAATTCTTTACGATATTCACGATTACTACGATTTCATTTTAATCATGTCTTTACTGTTTGGATTTATTTTTGAAATGCCCATCTTTGTACTGATTTTTGTACGTATCGGCCTGCTGAACCATCGCTTTTTAATCAAACAATGGCGTTACAGCCTGGTAATTGGATCCATTATTGCGGCGCTCCTGACACCACCAGATGCTGTTTCCCAGATCATGATGCTAGTACCCATGATCATCCTCTATGTAATTTCTATAGGAATAGCCTATCTTTTCAGGCGTAACGAGGATGAGGCTTAAACAAATAGGTTCAGATGAAAATTTCAGGTTCACTGAATTTTTTTATCCGAAGTCTACCGTCACGAACAAAGAGATCAATTGTTCTGCCTCTCGTGCCGCCGACATCCTCAGCGATAATAGGGATATGCAGATCGGCCAGAATCATTTGAACTGTCTCAATGTTCCGTTTGCCGATTTCCGCCATAAAGCTCCCCTCTGAGGTTACAAACATGGAAGCCCCGCCAGCAATTTTGGCCTGTAAATTTTTTTTATCCACACCGGCATTGGTGAGTTGCGATAGCAAAAAAGGGATAGCCGTATCAGCGTACTTTAATTTGTTGCTCTCCTCCTCCTTTTGAACAGGTAACATAATATGAGCCATCCCTGCAATCCTTGTCTTCAGGTCAAAGAGACAGATGCCAACACATGATCCAAGAATTGTACGCAAAACGGCTTCCTGTTCAATCGATATTTTTACATCAGCAATACCAACATTGATCAGTGATAGAGACATGTTTACCTGCTCTTCACATAGACCGGAGATTGTCCGATCTTCTGGTATGTAAAACGATCTGTAAGATTGTATAAGGTTTCCGCATGTCCAATAAAAAGGTAACCATTCGGTTTCGCAACATCGGCAAATCCTTCGACCAACCGCTTTTGATGCTCTTTATCAAAATAGATCATGACATTTCGATTGAATATGATATCAAGATGTTCCGGATATTTGTCTTTGAAAAGATTGAGATTGTAAAATTGAATCATCTTGCGAAGATCGTCATTGACTCTGTATTTATCTGTTCCTGGAATCAAGGTAAAGTATTTTTTTAAGTACTCTGGATTTACTTTTTCAATGCGTCTTCCGTGGTAAACCCCTTCTCGGGCAAACTCCAGTACCGAATTCGCAATATCTGTGGCGATAATCTCTACTTTTTTTCGCGCCAGAGAACCCTTGTGCTGATCTACCAGAATGGCAATGGTGTATGGCTCCTCTCCCGTGGAACAGCCAGCACTCCAAATTCGAACGGTGGGGGAAGAATCCTGGGCCACCTTTTCTAAGACCTCTTCAAAGGCCTCAAACTGTCGCTCATTGCGAAAAAAATAGGTCTCATTCGTGGACACCACATCCAATAGATCATGGATCTCTGATTTATTCTCCGGGCTGGCTAAAAAATTGAGATAGGCTGTATAATTTTCCAGGTTCAGATCTTTTAAGCGTTTGCGTAAACGGTTGGACAGGAGGGTAACTTTATTCTCTTTTAAAAAGATTCCGCTCTCATCGTAGATCAGCTTGGAAAATCGGGCAAACTCCTCTGCCGTTAATCTGGGAATATTAAAAAAATTGATATCTTCCACCTGGTCACCAGCACAAAAAGATTGCAATAGTCTATACCATCCTTTCAGCTTTTTTCCGCGTCAACTATATTCAGAAAACATTTCGAAAAAAGAGATAGTGCTGACAACAAAACCAGGAATGTAGCTGAATCTTACCTAGGAGGCAAAAGTCCTATTCAGGCTGGTAATCAGCTCGATTTCACCATAGGACATTTTTGTCAAATCAGAGACATGCTTAATAGAGAGACCGTTTCTCACCAATTTTGCGATATGCTCAAAGCGCTCCTCCTTAGTCCATGCCCAGAAATTTTCGGGCAAAGTAGCATTTTCAGCACTCAAGACGGTATCCGCTGCGGCTGAGCGGCGGCCAGATATTTCATTGCTCATTAGGTCATCATCCTGAAACTGAAAAAGAGGAATCTCCACATCCATTTTCTCAAATATCTGGGCTGTGTCGGATATGGAGGCACTTCCTTGATCTCCACGATGTCCATCATTCTCAACAGCCTGCCAAGGAATCGACTCCTGTAGATCCAGCCTCGGCAGCTGAGGCAGAGGCCTCTCTTCGGAAAACCCATGAGAGATGGAACGCCAATCATTGACAGAACTTCTGTTTTGATCGGGTAAATCGGCCTTCGCGAATACATCTGTGAATATTTCCAGCGACTCTTCTGAGTTAGCAGTTTTAGATTCTGGAGTGGTTTTCAGAAAGGAGGATGTCACTCCCCTTTGGATCGGAGGTGTATCAAAAGCCTGATCCTGTACCTTCTGCCGTACTCTTGCTGACAATGTTGGATCTTCATCATACACCTCGATTTTGCGGATTATGGATTGCAGCGAACGGATTCGCTCCTCCAACAGCGAAATATTCGTTTCAGCTGTCTGGTTAAACTCATCTATCAGGCTATAAAAATCCTTTTTGAATTTACGCTGGATCTCCTGTTCGGCCAGTTTATTAATTTTTAAGTTCAAAGCCAAATAGATTAAGACCGAAATAAAGAGATTAAACAACAAAATCATCAAAATCGTCATGAAAAACCTCTTCGACAGGAAAGTAGTGATAAGGGAAAACCTTTATCCTTGCATTTTTGACAGTATTATGTCGCATTTGAAAAAATGGCAAGTAGTTTTCTGTTTTCCTACCCTGTAAAATCGATATTATGTCCTTTAATCGGATCTTCATCACTTGGATGGTTCTGCCAATTCTGCACCAGATGCTCTTGATCGGCTTCACCTGAAAGATTCACCTCATCCTGCTCATCCTGAGGCTTTTGATTACGACCCTCCCCTCGCTTTTTATTGCGGTCGCGAATCCGATCTGAGTCATGCCCTTCAACGATTTGAAAGTCTCGTACGAGCCTCTCCTCTTTTAGCTCTTCACCACGCTGTTGAAGAAGAGCGTTTTGAAAGCTTTCCTTTCCTTTTTCCTGGATTAGGTCCAGGGATTTCATGATATTTACCTGAAGGTCAATGGGCTTCATTTTTTTCCACCCCCCCTTCTCTTGCTTTTTTTACTTTTCTTATCTTCTTCCTCCTGGTAGCCAATAATGGTTACCCCTTCCCCCTTTTTCACAAAACTGACATGGTTATAATTATCCTTGATTTCAAGCCTTGCATCCTGCACAAAAACAGTGACATTAGGCCAGATTGTTTTATCTACGGAAACCATACCAGGTTGATCGAGCATCGTCATGTACTGACGGATTTCCACGATATCATTCTCGATCTCTGCTATCTTTTCCGTAAATTTGACTTGAGCTTTTTCAAATTTTTCCAGTTTCTCTTTTTTTTCATCATCAAACTCTGCGCTGTTGATCTTTTTTTGCGTCTGCAGGTATTTGATTGTCTGTACGGCCTTTGCCTGCCGATCCTCTATATTTACTTTGGTCTCCTCGAGTTCTTGCAACCTTTGCAGTAGTTTGGGATTGTACCCAACTCTGACCTCTGTGTTGGTAAACGACTCCGAACCAATGGTCTTAGCGCGTACCTCCTTGCCTGCGCGAATGATCCCCCCTACAATCTGAGCACGCTTACCATTGCAGATCACCTGGTTCCCCGCATCCAGAAAAGAGTGTAAAATACCCTCGGCTACGACAATATTTCCCTCAGTCTTAACTTTGCTATTTTGAATAAATTTTGCATAGATATTGCCTCCCGTTGACTCCACATAACCATCCTCGCGTCCCTGGATACCCCCGCGGATGATGATATCGCCCTCAGCTTCTAAGTGGGCTTTTTGCACCGAACCCCGCACTTCGATATTGCCTGCGGCCTTAACGGAAAAGTTATCCTGAACACTGCCTGTTATCACTACAGAACCCAGAAAAATAATATTTCCCGTTCCTGTTCCGACATCGCCGACAATGGTTTTAACCGGCTGCACTGAAATCCGTCCATGAGCAAAAATCACCTCGCCATTGATCTCCGCGATTAATGTCAGCCCATCCTCTGATAAAATTGTTCCCTTACCAAAGCGGATCTGTCCATCTCGACCTGGCTTTGCTTCCAGCATCCTGTTTGTCACCGTACGACCGGGAATACCTGGTTCTGGAGGAAGTTTCACAGCTAAAACCTGTCCCACAACTACATTTTCAACCAGATCAAGATTCGCAAAATTGACTCGACCGGTATCATCCTCTTCCAGTTTTATCTCCTTAGAGATCCGCACTTTATAGTCAATCTGAGCATCTCTTCCGTGTCGCGGCTTGATTCCGGTTGCTGCTTCGAGGGGGCTGCTATAATCCTCTTTGTCCAAATACTCCTTTATTTTTTCATGATTGATACAGGCAACAACACCCTTACTCTCTAACGAGCGGGTGATATCCTCGTACTCCAGATGGCGTCCTGCCGCCCGTGGTGGGGTGATATGAGCCCAAGCCTTCATTTCATCATCGCTCATCTCGATAAAAACAGTGGAATCCTGCTCAGGACTGGGGCGCCATTCACCGAGCTTGACGGGATTGCCTGTTTTTTCGCGGACCGTCTTTTCAATTAAATCCATATTCGGTTTGGACAACCCAAGCTTTACAATCTTCTGAATGGCGTGATCGATACTGGCAGGTTTTCCATCCCCCAACGAGGGAAAAACCCAGAGCCAGATCCCGGTACGCAGCACCTTAACTTTAGCATAGCCGTCCTGATTTTGGGGTATTTGTTCCTTTCTTTCGTTATTGGCGGCAAGGGAGAACGATTCATCGCCCCTTCGATCTAGACTTAAATTCAGATCGTCATCCAGACCATCAGGGAGAGCCTCCTGCTCGGCGATGGAAACAAGCAACCGATACGGGGTTCTACCCAGACCGAAAAGCCCTTTGGTTCCTCGTTGCAGAATCTTGTAATCCAAACGATTGACCTCTACGGAGAGTTCATCCGCGGCTAGTTCCAATGCTTCATTGATGCTATCAGCGATCACCTCTATGGATGAATTTTCACCAGACTCGCCAGGCTGATCATCCTCCAGCGTCTCCAGCATTTTTTTCAATTTTTCCAGGCTCATATACCCACTCTTTTCTCATGCACGTGTTCCATGAAAAATAGCATTTCCGGTTCTCCACCAAATAGATACAATTCGAGAATGATTGGTATTGCTTTCCTTTAGGAATCCGCCGAAAACCCCTCGAGCCTTTGTAGCTATTTACTTCTATTATCGAATGATCTCTTGCTATTATTGATTCCTGGCCAGTGTACCATTGGCCAGCATTTCAAAGCTTTTATTCTTTAAAATTTTAATGAGAACGGGATGACCACAAAAAGAAGATAGCATCCCTGATTAAAGGAGCTCCAGAAGAATTACCTCAGTCGGATTGAGGGTACAAAGGTCATTTGCAAATAAATGGTCTTATATACTCGAAACACTTTGGTTCTCGGGTTTTATAATGGCCAAAGGGTGCGTCGACATCGCTGGCATTGCTTTGCGATATCCGAAAACCAAAATGCCTTTAGTATACCAATAAGTATCGATGCTTCGATAAACTCAGCACAAGATTTACTTCGATAGACTCAGTACAAGTGACCGGTTGGGCAATGCCATAACCGCGTCCTTTTGGCATAAAGTCCATTGCAAACAATATATCTGGGGAAACAGAATCGAAAAAAGGCCTTAGCGTGGAAGATGGGATTTGATGCGAGCTAAACGACCGCGCAGGCGCATGATGGCCTTGGTATGCAACTGGGATACACGACTTTCTGTCACTTCCAGAACCTGACCAATCTCCTTGAGGGTCAAATCTTCATAATAATACAAAACAATAACTTTTTTCTCTTTATCCGGCAGCTTCTTGATTGCCGCAACAATAATATCTTTTATCTCCTCTTTTTCTATCAGAACATCTGGATTCATGTTCGATGGGCTTTCCAGGGTTTCAATGATGCTGACCTCATCATTATCGTCGCCCAGATACCAGATATCATTCAAGGATACGACCGATGTACCGCTAACCTGAAGCATTAGCTCCTGCAACTCCTCCTCCGATATCCCCATCTCCTGGGCAATTTCGATATCTTCTACTGGGCGCCCAAGCTTATTTTCCAAATCCGAGATAATCTGCTCCATCTGTTTGGCCTTTTGGCGAATGGAGCGAGGAATCCAATCAATACTGCGCAGCTCGTCAAAGATTGCCCCGCGAATTCGAGTCATGGCATAAGTCTTAAACTTAATCCCTCTGTCGATATCAAATTTATTGATCGCATCCAAGAGACCGAAAACGCCATAGGAGATCAAATCATCAAACTCTACAGACTGAGGCATACCAGTAGAAATCTTTCCAGCTACATACTTAACCAGCGGAGAATACTTTTCGATAAAATACTCCCTTATTTCCTGGTTCTCAGACTTTTTGTACTCTTTCCAGAGTTTTTCTTCATCCTGCTGATCGTATTCGGCAAATTTGCTTTTTTTCACACTTCATTCCTTAAAGAACCAGATCCCGATCCAGTGTTTTCAATGATAAAGAAAGGGCAATGCTAAATCCAAAAGAGATTGGTTTTCCCCAAAGCCAAAAACCTCAATTTTGATGTTACATAATAATTATCAGGATTTATTTTTCAATTAAAATAATAAACTAATCCTGAAAGAATAAAAGAGCGACTAAAATGGCTCCCAAGGCTAACGCTGAGAGAATAATTCCCCAGAAATAGAAATTCATTTTGGTATCAGCAGCATCTACAACCTTGACTTTGGAGCTATTTTCCTTGCTCTTGATTTTAATCTCCCTTTGCACAACCATCTGTCCATGAATTCCTGGGCCAAATTCGACAAAGATGCGTATATTGCCGGTGTCTAGCTCCTTGATATTTTTTACTGCGCAGGGGATCGGTTGGTTTAAATCCATCTCTTCATGCTGCTGTAGTAAAAGAGACTTGATGTAACGCGCAATGTCGCGCTGGTCATTGACCCTGACAAAGACCTCATCGCCCGTTACCAGACTGCCGGCCTCTTTCCCTGTGACAGGTGAAACCTCTGGTTCGCATTGCAGCATGATAAAATTTTTATTCGCCGCTGCATCATCAGGGACAGACTGCTCCAGGACATCTTCTGCATTATTGGGTTCATCCTGTACCGGCTCTGGCTCGCTCTGCTCGATAACATAACTCTGGGCAAATTGAAACTCATTGATATTTTCCAGATCTAACTTGAAAGTCATCTGATTGTCATTGAGAAACTTGGCTAACGTTCGGTCATAAGCCTTGATTAACTCCCGCTCCAGGATATCTTGTTTATCTTCCTGAATCATCTTTGGCCAATATTCAGCGGTCATCACCTGATTCAATCTTGCCAATAACCCCTCGGCTTCCATCTTATCCCAGAGGTCAGCCTCGCTTTCAGATCTATACCGCTTCAGAAATTCTACGATCGAACCAAAACTGGCATGGATATCCATCCGGCTGGCTTCCCGATCGACAGAAACAACACCTTCCAGTTTAGCCACATCAGATCGCATTTTATCGTAAAAAATCAAAAACAACCCATATAGTTTACGGCGCTGGGCGATAAACTTTCCTTTGATCACAAGAATATTCTTAGGGACTGCGGATAGAATGCGAAAAACGCCGTTTTCATCTCCATGGGTAAAATCAAGGAGCATCTTTGCCAGGTCTGCATCGCATCCAGACTCCCTGGATATCTTCTTTATCAAATACTCATTTGCTTCCTGATTGTCTGTTGTTTTCATGGAAATTTGTCTGAATCTCCTTTTTTATGATCCGGCTGACCGAAAAAATTTATTCATCTTCTCGCAAGATCATCTGTCGGATGGCCTCTGCAATCAATTTTGGCTCATTCTTTATTTTTTTATCCCTTATGAGGATATGGTCACCAAGATTCTTTGTCTCTGCTCCAACCGATCCAGAGACCACAGTACCGGATTCCATATTTGCCCCAACATTTCCACTCTGACCAATGTACTCATCTGCTTCTACGCTTGCCGATGAGCTCTCCTCTGCCGATCCTGGCTCGAGGGGCGGGGTTATAGTCTCAGAGCGCGATGAGACCTGGATACTAAAAATTTCTGGAACTCTCTTTTCCAGGTATTGCATCGAGAAATAGGACATACCGGCGAATAGAGCAGCAAACATAACTGCCTTGCCCAGAAGGTTTGATAGCGAATTGCCGATGGCCATGCCTATGGCAACGGACAAAAAAAATGCCAATAAAGCACCGGCCAGGGTAAATTTAAGTTTCATTCCGCCCCAGGAAGCCAAAAAGTTTCTGGATAAAAGACTCGCCTGTCGGATCTTCCGTCTCCTCCAGTTGGATATTCAATAGATTCGCCGCTACACTCCGGACGCAGCTGCTTGCCTTTGATTTTGGATACGACAGCACAAATGGCTTTTGGTTACGAACCGCTAAGGATACAACTGGGTCATCATAAATGAATCCTATATGATCCACCTTCGCATTCAAAAATTGACCTGCGATGGCAATTACCCTATCTGCTACCTTTTTACCTTCAAGAGCGCTGGCTGCCCGATTCACCAATAATTTTATCGTCATATCGCTGGTCTGGCTAACGATGGCCTTAATAATGCCATACGCATCGGTAATCGCGGTTGGTTCTGGAGTCGTTACAACAATAGTCTCATGGGCCGAAAGGATAAAACTTAGTACATTTGCCGATACTCCAGCGCCCGTATCCACGATGACAATATCTCCCATATCGATATCTTGAAAAGAGTCGATCATCTCCTCCCGCTGCTCAGCGGATAAATTTGCCAGCTGATAAAAACCGGATGCTCCGGCAATGATACGAATCCCTTCTGGTATCTCGACAACAATCTCGCCCAGTGTTTTCTGCTTTTTAAAAACGTGTTGAAGGGTATATTTTGGAATAAACCCCAGAATGACATTGATATTGGCAAGGCCAAGATCCGCATCAAGGACAGTCACTTTTTTTCCCATTTTCCCAAGCATAATCGCCAGATTCACTGCGAGGGATGATTTACCAACCCCGCCCTTACCGCTGGTAATCGCAATAAACCTGGGTTTTTTGCCCTGACGACGCACCTTTGTTTCTGAATTCTCTGTAACCTGGGAATCCAAATCCCCCAGTTTGACCGACGAATCCATGGGTATGACAACTCCACGTTCACCGGCTAATTTTCTCAGTTTGGCTGCCTGATCCACAATTTGCTCCCGATACATCTTTTATTCTTGGCGGGGCATTCTTTCCTCTTTATAATCCAGCATAAGATGCACAAGCTGAGCCGCATTTGCCTCTTCAATATCGCTTGGAACATCCTGGCCATTCGTGATATAACAGAGCCCCTTATTGTATTTATCGGCAACCTCGATCAATCCTCCAATAGCATTTGACTCATCAATTTTGGTTACAATGACTTTGTCGATACCAACTTTGCCAAATTGAGTAAAAATTACCTCCTGATCCTTTCTTTTGGCTGTGGCTGAGGTAATCAGAATCTTTTCTACAGGTACATCTAGGGATTGAAACAGCCTCTCCATATCCGCTATATGCTCTTTATGATAAGGAGACCTACCTGATGTATCAATGAGAATGAGGTCAGAAGAATCTGCCTGGATAACCTGATTTAACTCCTCCACACCATTCACGACATGGGTCTTTATGTTAATGATAGAGGAGTATCTTTTCAGCTGCTCTGTGGCTGCGATGCGGTAGTTATCAATTGTGATAAAGGAGACTGTTCTGTTTTCATAAAAGGTGTAAATGGCTCCGATTTTCGCGAGTGTGGTTGTTTTGCCGACCCCAGTTGGCCCTATCATAGCAACAACCTTTTTCCGCTCCCCTTTTTTAAGTATTGGAGTCGAGATGCCAATATGGTTGCGCAGAATACCGCTTAGTTTGCGTCGAATCAACTCGCGGTCGTTTTGCTCTTCAAATGTTAATTTTTCCCGCAATTCATGCATCAGGTGATCCGAAAAGGAGGGACTAAAGTCCAGATCCGTTAATTTGGTCATCCAGGAATCCAGAGCGCTTTCGTAAAAGCTCAGTTCTGGCAAAGCACGACTCTTGCCCTCCCAGGCTTTCACAGCTTCAAGAATTTCCTGTAAACTTTTTTCTATTCTGGTCATGTCGGGTGTGGCAGCAGCACTCTCTGCAACCGCTTTTTTTAACAGACTGTTCGCCAGATCCTGCGAGCTGCGCTGTATATTTTTTTCGCGATTGCGCGTTTCATCGGCTACCTGTAAAAACTTTTCTTTGGTAGCGGCAAGCTCCTGCTGACTTAGCATATCCTTGAGTAAAAGCCTGGAATCAGCTGGCTTATGTTGAGCTGTGCTTTTTTGTTCGTTTTTTTCTTCTTTGAAAACGATATCCTTGGTGGTAATTTTTCCCGTAGCCGCCTTCAGTTTTCCAGAGCTGCGTGCCTGCTCTTCATCAGGCAAGGCGGCCGTCAGTTCCACTTTCGATTTGGCGAACAATCCGGTGCCGAGCAATCCACCTATTTTAACCTCTTTATGATTTAATACAATGATGGAACTGCCGTATTTACTTCTAGCCTGGTATTCAGCGTCCTGATAATTTTCTCCAATGACCTTAATATATTCCATTCGGAATCCCCCCGTTTTATCCAAATTCGTGTCTATATATAGCCTATTCTTTGATCCGGCATCAACAGTTGCTCTTCAAAAAAAGAAAAAGGTAAATGATGCAAATCTCCCGTTGTGGACGTTTAAAAAAATTTCAAATTCTATGCCACCTTAGGAGTAACCCGACCTACAGCCTCAACCTGGATACCCGCAGCAATTTCATTAATTGACAACACTGCAACACTGCCTATCTCTCTGTCAAGCAGATCAAAAACTACGGATCTGAGAGCCTGAGAAACAACAATAGCCGGCTGAACACCCTTTGTTTGTGATTTTTGTATCTCCCGCATAAAGAGATCCAGTAGCTTTCGTTGAGTCTCCGGATCTATCGCAAGAATTTTTCCCTCAATTGGATCTTCGGAGACCGCATTGAGCATAGCCTTTTCTATATTTGGATCTACCGTGATAACATAGAGCTTGCCTTCCTGAGAGAGGTCTGAGGTGATCTGTGAAGCCAGCGCTATCCTGACATAATCCGTCAGCTGAGCAACACTATCTGTATAATCAAGAGCTGAAACAAAGGTTTCCAGGATGGTCAGTAAATTTTTTATAGAGACCTGCTCGCGCAGAAGGTTTTGCAGAACATGCTGAAGAGTTCCCATTTTAAAGGAGCTATGGGAGGTCAAATCATCAATAAGAGCCTCGTGATCACCCTTTTTCATGCTATCGAGCATCTTGCGGATTTCAGAACGGCCCAGGAGTAGCGCAGCATTGCGTGTAATGATGGATTCCAGATGCGTTAAAAGAATTGTTTTTGTATCGACTACGACATATCCATTTTTTTCCGCTTCTTGTCGTCGCTCGGTTTCTATCCAAACCGCGGGAGTCTGAAAGGCAGGATCTACCGTTTCGATTCCTTCCACCTTCTGGCGCACCTGTCCATGATCCATTGCCAGCAACCTGCCTACTTCGAGGTGAGCGCGACCGTATTCAACTCCGCGAATCTTGATCGAGTAGGTATTGGAAGGTAACTCCATGTTATCCCGAATGCGAATTGCCGGAACAACCAAACCGGCATTGGTGGCAATCCGCTTGCGCACACTGGTAATACCATCCAGCAGACTCCCCCCCTGCTTTGGATCCACAAGAGGAATTAGCGAAAAGCCAATTTCAATCTCCATAGGCTCTACCCTGGCAATGACAGAAAAATCATCCGGTTTTTTCTCTATTTGATCCTGGCGTAAGCGCTCCTCCTGCTCCTGCTTTTGCTTGCTTTCCAAACGGCTACGTTGCAACTGAAAAGCAAGAGTTCCTAATCCAGCGCCCAGAATCAGAAGAGGTATTTTGGGAAATCCCGGAATCAGGGTAGCAAAGATCAGGGTAGCGGCCACTACCCAGAGAGCTTTTGGTTCTGCGGAGAGCTGCTGGCTAAGATCTTTACCGAGCGATTGCTCTGAGATCGATCTCGTTACGATAATACCTGTAGCCGTGGTCACCAACAGTGAGGGGATCTGACTGGAAAGACCATCGCCGATTGTAAGCTTAATATAGGTATCCATCGCGATATTGAACGGCTCATTATGCATCACCATGCCAATGATAAAACCGCCGATCATATTGATTAGGGTTATGACGATACCAACCTTCACATCTCCTGATACAAATTTACTGGCTCCATCCATAGCTCCGTAAAAATCCACCTCTTTTTGCAGGGTTTTCCGTTTCCGTTCGGCATCTTCCTCGGTAATTCGGCCATTCTGTAAATCTGTATCGATACCCATCTGTTTTCCTGGCAAGGCATCCAGAGTAAACCTGGCCGCTACTTCAGCAACCCGGCTTGCACCTTTTGTGATGACAATAAATTGCACCGCAATCAGGACGATAAAGATTATCAGTCCCACAACATAGTTGCCAGCGACCACAAAATCGCCGAATGTCCTGATAATCTGGCCATCAAACTTACTGCCTTCAGAAAGAATAAGGCGAGTTGAAGATACGTTAATCGCCAACCTAAATAGTGTTGTGATCAACAGCAACGAAGGGAAAACCGAAAACTCTGCGGCACTCTTGGTGTACATAACGGTTAACAAAATGAGAAGAGACACAAGCAGATTTATGGCTATGAAAAAATCCAGCAGAAAAGCCGGCAAGGGAATAACTAGCATGACTATGATCACTACTACGCCAACACCAATAGCTAAGTCACCCTGCTGGTAAGTCTTTGGATCCATAAAGCGATCCATCAGGCTTCGATTTTCAGACATAAAGTATTTCCTTACGACTCAAATTTTATACGCAAACCGGCTTATGCGGGTCGGCGCAGATAGCGAAATTTTTCTGGATGTTTTTTGATAACAATCGCATAGATACCGATTACGACCTCATAAAGCTCAGCGGGAATGGTTTGGCCAATCTCTACAGTTCTATACAGGGTCTGCGCCAAAGGCTTGTTTTCAATAGTTTCAATATCATGTTCCCTTGCAATCTCTTTGATTTTTTGCGCCATATATCCTTCACCCTTAGCTATGACCTCAGGAGCTTTGCTGATCTGGGACATACGCAGCGCAACAGCGTAATGGGTTGGGTTTGTGATAACCACATCAGCAGTCGGCACCTCCGCTATCATTCGGTTTCTCATCATCTCCATGCGGCGGGCGCGCAAACGGGACTTGATATAAGGATCGCCCTCCTGCTCCTTGATCTCCTGCTTTAGCTCCTGCTTGGTCATTTTCAACTGTTCTTTCAATTCACTTTTTTGAAAGAAATAGTCGGGGATACTCAAAATCAGAAGCAGCAGAGAGACCCAGATCACCACCTTAAAGGTGACAAAGGAGATTGTAAAAAGAGCCTGCATGGGCGAAAGCTGTGAGGTCCGCATCAAAACCTCAAAGTCGTCCATTATAATAGCATAGCTTAGATACCCAACCACCACTACCTTAAAAAGGGTTTTTGCCAGATTCATACCCACCTGCCGCGAGAAAAACATCTTGCGCATCATTGTAGCCGGATCCAGCTTAATCTTGCTCAAATCAAAAGCCAAAGGTTTGGTCGTAAACAGGAAGCCTACTTGAACCATATTCGCTACCACAGCAGTTATGACTGTAATGCCAAAAATTGGAGCTAACATTTTTCCCATAAAAATAAAGGTGAACCAGATGCCTGTGTACATCTGAGTTTCCGAAAAGGAGTATTTCCAGAAATCAGAATAGAAATTTTTTGTTAAAGCCAATAAATTATAGAGTATCCAAAAAGAGAGCAAATAGAACAAAAAAAAGCTGGTTAACAGTGTTAACGCCTGAGAAAGCTCCTGCGTTTTCGCAATTTGACCCTTCTCTCGAGCTTCGCGGTAACGTCGCTCTGTTGGATCTTCGGTTCGCCCTTCATCCTCAGCGGCAAACTGATATGGATTGAATCGAAGTCTTTGACACGGCTCAAGATCCCTGTCAAAAGCAACATTGACAGCCTTTTTTTTAAAAGGCCATTGCCTTCCACTAAACCAGGAAAGTAGAGATATCCAGTGCCAGAGCAACAATGAGGTCATCCTCATGTCCTTGCCCATAAGAGGATCAGGTGATCTGTGAACGAAAAGATTCTCAAAATAGCATCAGACATTATCGAAATAATAACAGGCGCCAAAATAAAAAGAATTAAAAAAGCGATCATAATTTTGACAGGAAACGCAAGCATCATGACATTCATCTGGGGAGCGACTTTTGCAAGTAGTCCCATTGCCGTGGAAATCACAAAGATTGTACCCATAACTGGAATAGCAATTTTAAATGCAATCAGGAACATTCCAATAAAAGAGTGAGAAACCGCATTGAGGAGAACATCAGCTTCTGCCTGATTCCATTGCACGGAAGGAAGATACTTAAAAGAGAGAAAAAGAGATTGAACCAATAGCTGGGGTCCGCTGATGTACAAAAAAACCAGGATCGATATCAGGTTAAGAAACTGGCCTGTTACAGGAATACTGATTTCTCCAAGCGGATCCAATACCTCATTCATACCAAAGCCAATCTGAATTGAAAAATATTGACCCGCCAATTGAAATGCAGAGAACACCGTGGAAATCATAAACCCGATTATGAGTCCGATCAAAGCCTGCTCTAACACCAAAAGGGAATACACCATCAAATTATTTGGTATTGTAATATTTAGCTTATGGATAATCATCGGACTGATCACAATCGTTAAAAAAATAGATAAAATAAATCTCAGCCGAAAGGGAATAACGGAGCTGGAAAAAAATGGAGCCACAGAGAGAAGCGCGCCCACCCGTGTGACGATCAACAACGCGATCTGAAAATTATCTGTCAGAGGCTGCAACACTCCCATGCTTTAATCCGCTCCCTTTATAGATTTCCTATCATGATAAAAAGCTTGGCCGTATAACCCTTGAGAAAGGCAACCATCCAAGACAGAAAGAAAACTATAGCTGCAAAAATACTGACAATTTTCGGAACAAAGGTTAAAGTTTGCTCCTGGATCGAGGTTGTTGTCTGGATAATAGAAATAACTAAACCGACCACGGTAGCAATAGCAAGAACCGGGGCTGAGATCAAAAGCGTAACATACAAAGCTTCTCGGAGAATCTGGATCACGAGCGTTTCTGACATCTTAATCCCTTTTCAATCTTATTTTTATCCAAAACTTTTCACCAATCCATAGGTAATTAAATTCCACCCGTCCACAAGTATGAAGAGGATGATTTTCAAGGGAAGACTAATCATAACCGGCGGCAGCATAATCATCCCCATTGCCATTAAAATCGATGACACAATCATATCCAACACGATAAAAGGAATAAAAATGATAATCCCCATCTCGAAGGCTCGCCTTAATTCGGAAATCATGAAAGCGGGTACAAGAATATATGTTGGAACACCCATTTCATTTTTGGGCTTTTCAATACCGGCCATCTCAACAAAAAGTGCGATATCCTTCTCCCTTTTCAGTTTATAGATCTGCTTAAACATAAATTTTCTGATGGGTTCAATACCACGGTTGTAGAGCTCCTCACCGCCAATCTTGCCCTGAAGAAACGGCTGTAGTGCCTTGGTATTTACCTCTTGAAAAGTCGGAGCCATGATAAAAAATGTCAGAAACAGACTCAAAGCCGCTATAACCTGGTTTGGCGGCATCTGCTGCAAACCCAAAGCCCTTTTGACAAAATCAAGAACGATAATAATCCGGGTAAAAGAGGTTACCATCAGGACAATCGAGGGAGCTAAAGTAAGAATGGTGATCAGCACCAGAATTTGCAGAGAGAGAGCCACTTCACGCGGATTTCGCGCTTCGTTAATATCTATATTGACCCTGGGAATGGGAAAGGTGCCAGCTCGTGCCTGTTGAGCTGAACCTGAACTAACTCCAGCTACGACAAGCAGGGAAACCAGCCCCAATCGCATGAACCATACCTGAAAACGCCTTCTCATGAGCGGCCTCCATTGAGATCGCGCAAACGCTTCTTATGCTCATCCATAAAGAGTTTCGCATCGGTTTGCTCAGCTGCTATCGATTCATCCTGTAGTGGCTCCGGCTCTTTTTTCGCTGGAGCGATGCCCTCTCTTTTCAGAATTTTCTGCAGCAAATCTGTAAAATGGAAAGGCTGCTGGGTGTGACTTACCTTGCTGCTCTCCAGACGAATGCGTTGAATTGTCTGCACATCTTTAATCTCAGTGATGAGATTAACATTATGATCACTGACCCCCAACACATAAATAGAGCCGGAGATATCCACAATTTGAAGGAATCGATTTGGACCGATGGGTACATTCGCAAGAACCCGAACCATCTGGCTACCCAGAGCCAGAGAATTACTACGCTTTGATAAAAAACGAAAGAGATAGAGAAAACCGGCAAGAAAAACACCAAGAATCAGAACCGATTTTACCAGCACCCAGGTAGCGCTGGGCAACTCCTCAACGGTGGGTGCGGTATAACCGTAATTCAGAGGATTCTCTTTTGCTTCTTCTTTTTTGGTCGTTCCCTTTTCCGTGGAAGGGGTAGAGCTTTTCTTCTCAATGGAGACCTCTTTACGCTTGCTCTCCTGAGCATAGAGAGGGTCAAATGAAGCAGTTTGCGCTAACCAGAAGAGCAAAACCAGTAGGGAAACGGCACACCAGCGAGCGCAACCCATGGCATCTTTACGAAGGGCAGAAAGATTCCACCAGAAATATTTCTGATAGTAATTCATGAATACCTTTACCTTACACAGCCCAGGTCAACGCAGAACCGTTGCCCGTTTTATCTTTTTTTATCTATAATGAAGGAATCTATCTTGCCGATACCTATTCCCATTATGTCGCATTGACACCCTAGGCAGAAAATTTTTCAACTCTTATTTCCTTTACAGGCAACATTATGCACAAAAAAATTGTCCAATCTTCACAGCATGATTATTTTATACAGATTACGGTTTCGATACCCAAAAGAAATTGGCTTTCCCCAAGGAAAAATCATGGGAAAATAATTCGGATCGAAAAAGGCAGTTTCCTAGATGGAGACAACAGACAGGCAATAAAAATCTAACCCATGAGAAAACAGACAACACTTCCAACCCGATACAAACCTTGGATTCTGATCGCAGTCATCTTCGCAACAGCTCTCTCTTGCTCCACTCGATCGGATCAGGCCAACAACCCCTTTCCGGGCTACACATGGCCTTTACCAGAGCTGCGTTTTACCTCATTCTTCGGGGAGACCAGGGGAAACCATTTTCACAATGGTATCGATCTCTCCTCCCACCTGGAATCTGTTTATCCGGTGGCTCCGGGAACAATCCTCTTTGCCTGGGACAAAAAAAGATACCCCTTCGCCAATACCCCCGGTATGGGCAACTGGACTGCAATTCTGCATGGCAACCAACAGATTTCCGTCTATCTTCACCTGGATCGCATTATAACAAACGATCAGCCCAGAATCGGCACTGAGCAACCACTGGGGAAAAGCGGAAATAGCGGCAGATCATCCGGATCACACCTACACTTCAGCCTATACGACCCCCAGAAAAACAGCTATCTAAACCCCCTCGAAAAATTGCCGCAGGTGCGCGACGACACGAAGCCGCAAATCCGCCATCTTATTCTTGAGCGGGACGGCCACAAGCCTGTCCTAATCAGGGAAAAATTTTCCTTTCACCATCAGGGGTCTGTTATATTACACGCTTCCATTCAAGATCATGTCAGCCGTAACGAATTGCACAGAAATCTGGGCATATATTTTTTAGAAATTCACATCAACGGAGAAAAAAAATCATCATATCGATTTGATACAATAGAAATTCACCCGGAAGGACCACAGGTAAATGGGAAAAAATTTGGTGACATCTTCGCAAATAAGCGATATTATTATTTGACAAAAGCTATACTACCAAGCGGAACCCACAAGATCACCGTAATCGCCGAAGATTTGCACAAAAACAGATCAGAAAAAGAATTCTTACTTACCTTAAATCAGTAAAAAAAATCATTTTTCCCCTGTTTTCTTTGAAAAAAAGATAAAACTGATTGCAATCGCAAGAGACATTCTGTATATTTCATCTATTCTGAAAAGAAATTGGTTTTTCGACTCACACGAAGTGAGGAGTGCGAAGCATGCCGAATTTCGCGCAAGCTTAAAATTCGGCATGCTAGGATAACTGCAAAGAAAGCACGAAACGCACTTTTTTCGCAGTATAAATTCATTATTCAGTTTTGCCAAAAAATTTGAAATATCTGGCTTTGAACCTTAACCAGGGAAAAACCTGATAATTTTATGCCGGCTGAACTGATATATATGAATCAATTTTTTATTTTCCGCCAATTTGAACAAAAAATTGTTGCAAGAATGGACGGAGAAAAAAAATTGGCTTAAATTAAAAACAGGGAATTCAGAAAAAATTCTGAAACCCGCTACAACAGATTACGAGAACAGATATAGTTCGAAGATCGCGTTGTTATAACTGAATAAAAAGAGGTAGCTGCACAATGGCAAATTTACTTTATTACGCTCGCAGAAAGAAAAATGTAAAACAATATACTATGGCAAAAGATTTAGGAGTAAGTCCTTCCTATCTCTCCAAAATTGAAACCGGGGCTCAAGCACCAACGGAGAAATTCCGCAAAGCCTGTTCCGATTATCTGGGTGTTCCCCAAAAACAGCTTTTTGAGGAAAATAATGACGGATTCATGCAGAAAATTGAAAAAGGATTGGGAAATAAAATCTGGACAATCCGCAGACAAAAAGGGATCAAGCAGTACGATCTGGCTCAAAAATTGAAAGTCTCTCCATCCTACCTCTCAAAAGTGGAGACAGGAAACCAGGAACCCAGCGCTAAGTTTATGAAAGACTGCGCGCGTGTGTTGAAAGTAAGCGAACAAGAGCTTTTTCCTGCAAAAAAATAGATAATTTTAAGCCTGGTTCCCGCAAGAACCAGGCTTAAAGCAACCATTCTTCATAATAAACACATATTCGTGGATTCTATTATATTTATCTTTTTAAACTTTCTCCTTTTGCTGATGGCATCTGCCTTCTTTTCTGGTTCGGAAACAGCTCTCTTTTCAATGAACCAGCTGGAATTCAATGAATACCGAAAAAGCAGCAACAAACTCAATCTCCTGATCAGCAAACTCTACTCCAGACCCCAGGAGTTACTCATCGTTGTTCTCACGGGAAACCTGTTTGTGAATATTTTATTAGGAACAGTTACCAATGAACTGGTACTTGGCCTTTTTCCTACCTATGGACCGGTTATTACTGTTGTTCTTTTAACTCCTATCGTCATCTTTTTTGGTGAGGTCATTCCCAAAAACTTTGCGTTGGCGCATGCTCCCAAGGTTCGTCGCTATATCATCCTACCCATTTTTTATTTCAATCGTCTGATTTTTCCCCTGACATGGATTTTAACAAGGCTTACAGACCGCCTGCTCCTCCTGTTTCGTTACCAGCACAGAGAGCACAGGCTCTCTGTTGAAGAGTTAGAGGCTTCTGTAAAGGTCAGCGAGCAAAGCGGAGCCCTAAACCAGCGTGAAGGTCGCTTTATTCTCAACATCCTCAAGATGGAGTTTCGGGAAGCGCAGCACGTCATGATTCACCGCAATGATCTAACCTTTATCGAAAAACAAAGCACAGTAAAAAAGGCTCTTACGATATTCCAGAAGAGCGGACAGCGTTTTTTACCTGTCATCCAGGGTAGTCGGGATAACATCGTGGGCTTTCTTTTCTTGAAAGATATTATCGGAGTCAAATACGCCCAAAGCCGAGCTCGTCAGTTGAACCGGCTCATCGTTCCAGCCGCGTTCTATCCCCATAAAAAGGATCTGTTTGACCTTCTTCGAGAGATGAAGGAATCCTCTATGGAGGTAGCTGTGATCTTGGATGAATTTGGCGGCACCGCCGGCATAGTCGATCTGCGTGATATTATCTCATTTATTATGGGATATAGTACACGACACGATCCAAAGGCAAAAATTCGTAAAGTTAACAAACAACAATTTTCAGTGTTGGGCGACATTCTTATGGATGATTTTAACGACATATTCCATACCCACCTGAGCAGCAACTCTTCGTCCACATTAAGCGGTTACCTGATCGAAATTTTCGGAAAAATCCCCCGCCAGGGAGAATCCCTTGTTCTCGAGGATCATACATTCATCATTGTAAAAATAGATGACAACAAAGTGGAAAAGATTCTACTGAACACACCTGTACCATCACTACCGCGAACCGCATCATGACCAATACGGAAATCCTGCTTCTAACCGTTTTTTTTATAAGCCTGCTCCTGTCCGCGTTCTTTTCCGCACTGGAAACCGCTATAATCTCTCTGGATAAAATTAGACTGCACCATGATGCCCAGGCAGGAAATAAAAAAGCGGGCATCATGCTGGCACTGTTAGAGCATATTGATCTGCTAATCTCCTCTTGTCTCATCGGCAACAACCTTACCATCATCACCGCCTCCGCTATGGTTGGCACCCTCATGTCGATCTGGAAAGTGGACTATGGTTGGATTGGCATGGCCATCCTATCTCTTGAAACCGCAATTTTCCTTATCTTTGGCGAAATCCTGCCAAAGGTATATTTTCGGGCCCATGCCAATCAATTTGTTCTGGCTGTGTTATCGGCACTCAGATTGATGACCTGGATTTTCTCACCTATCCTCTGGTTGATCAAAATGCTCAACCAACTCGCATTAAAGGATCGGTTCCGCGGAACTTATTCCATTAGCAGGGGCGAATTAGAGCACCTTTTTCATATGTCAGGTAAAACAGGTATCATCGATGATGAAGGTTCTGATTTTATAGCTGATGTTTTTGAATTCGGAAAAATCACAGCTCGCGAAGTCATGGTCGCCACCATCAATATTATCTCTCTGGAACATCGCAAACCGTTAGCTCAGGTAGCCCGACTGACACACGATTACGGCTATGCCAGGATACCCATTTTCGAAAGCAGGGTTGATAACATCATTGGCTATATCTCCACCAAACAGCTTTTACAGGCGAAGAGGGGGGACTCTATCGCAGATCATCTTCAAAAAACCATCTACATTCCCTTTACGAAAAAAATCTCGGAACTCTATACCGAGATGAAAAGCTTAAATCTTGAATTAGTTTTCGTGGTGAATGAATACGGTGCGGTCGCGGGAATGATCACGCTCGAGGATATCGTGGAAGAGATTGTTGGAGAAATTAGAACCAGCGATCACCCGGAAGAGAAAACCATTTATGCTATTCACCCTAACCTATATCACGCTGATGGCGGATTAAATATTGACGATTTTAATAAAATTTTCCATACTCGCATCGAAAAGCAGGGTTTTGAAACCATAGCCGGTTACATAACCTACAAGTTCGGGAAAATTCCAGATCAGGGCGCGAAGCTTACCTACCAAAACCTTATTCTCATCGCGCTTGAGGTTACACAGACATCGGTCAAAAAAATAGAAATCAAAATTCAATCTAATAACTATTAAAACAACACAGCGACTCAAAGTCCTCCAGCTTGTGTATAAATTTTGCCAACCTCGGCAAATTTCCACTCCCCATTCAAAAGAAAAACTGCCGGCGCGTTCAGAATCGAAATTTCACTCTGGGAGAAATCGGGTGAAAAATGTATATAATAAAAGCTAACATTTTTTAATGCTAAAATTTTATTTGCTGGAGAAAAGGGCAGGAATTCTACATCTCCCATTTCGATGACTTTCAGAATAAATTTTCCCTTTGGCTTATTCTGAACAAAATCTGTAATCTTTTTACGAAAGGCCTCCTGTTCAATTTTCATACGGGAGGCAATTTTTTTAATTTTTGCATCAGCTATTCCAAGTTTCCGTAGATCCTCTTCCTGCACAAAAAATGCTGGTAGCGCATCCATAGAGAGCTCCCGTCCGAACACCATCCCCACCTGATGCGCGAAATAGCGAAGAGATCCTTTCTTGGGTTGTACCGGAGCTGTCAGTTTCCCGGAAGGAACGATCTTTCTCTCAAATTTTTTTTCCAGGTCTTCTGCCTGACCTGCTAGACCATTCACAGTTATAAAGAGGACGCTCCCAAAAACCGCCCCGCTAAAAAGATATCCCCATAAATTCCTGACCACCCTAAGTACCTCCTTACAATACTCCCTATACCCATTCGGCTTATATCTGGATCTTTACCCGAAAAAAATGTTTCTCTAGGGCAAAAACACAGAGAAGCAATACAGCATGCCGGATTGCGCGCAAGCGGCAGATGAGACTATTCGGATAATCAAGCTTGTGCTGAACATAGCTGAAATACAAAAAAAAGCCAAAAGCGCTCTCGTCGCACGGGAATCAAGCCCTATTCATCGAAATCCTGTCAAATCCGAATTTAGCAAAACTGCAACCCAACCAATAGGCAGATCAGCGCTCTTGAATCGTGACTTTCTACCGGTTTTGGTTTACAAATTCTAACAGATTTTCCAGCGTGGCCACGAACAGCCCAGAAAAAATGGAGTGTATGCCATGAGCGGGAAAGAGATTCCGATGACAAATGATCAAATATTAAATACCCTGAAAAAAGTCAATGATCCTGACCTGAAGCGAGACCTTGTCAGTTTGAATATGATTCAGGACGTACGGGTAGACCGGGATCAGGTCTATGTGAATGTGCAGTTAACCACACCAGCCTGCCCTCTGAAGGATGTGATCCAAAATGATGTGCGCAATGCCATCTTGCAGGATTTTCCGCAGGTAAAAACAGTTCAAGTCGAATTGAGCTCAAAAGTGACGAAAAATGCAGCAAGCGGCGAAAAGCTGATGCCAGACGGCGTAAAAAATATCATCGTAGTCGGCTCGGGAAAAGGCGGCGTTGGTAAATCCACCGTAGCCCTCAACCTTGCGCTGGCTCTTGTGCACCATGGCGCCAGAGTAGCCCTTCTGGATGCTGATATTTATGGACCATCAATTCCCATGATGCTTGGTATCCGTTCTGTTGGTGGCGTGCCAGTTGAAAATGACAAAATAATTCCCATCGAAAAATTTGGTCTCAAAGTAATGTCCATTGGATTTATCATTGAAGAGGGAACTCCCGTCATCTGGCGCGGTCCCCTATTGGGCCGAGCTTTAGACCAATTCCTTTTTGATGTGGTCTGGGGTGATATCGATTACATGATTATCGACTTACCGCCCGGAACGGGAGATATCCAGCTTAATCTAGCTCAGAAAATCAACCTGACCGGGGGAGTCATCGTTACCACTCCGCAAAATGTGGCAGTCCTGGATGCACAAAAAGCGGCCCAGATGTTTGTGGAATTGAAGGTTCCTCTCCTTGGCATCGTTGAAAACATGAGCCATTATGTTTGCCCGCAATGCGGCCACCAGGCTCATATTTTTGCTACAGAAGGCGGCCAGGATCTGGCCACCAAATTTGGACGACCTGTTCTCGGCCGCATTCCATTGGTAGGGTCGATTCGCGAGGGCAGCGATTCCGGCAAGCCAGTTATGCTAACTGAAGGATTTAGCTTGGAAAAACAGGCATTTTTAGAAATTGCAGGAAATGTCAGCCAGGAGATTTCCATTCACAATGCATCTAAATCTTGACATCAGATTCCGCTTCTAAATCAAAATCTGTCTCTGGTAAAATTGACAAACCAGGGACAGATTCTGTAATGATCTCCAGCGAGGGTAAAACAAAATAGGTCAAGCCTACGTGTTGATAACACCCGCAATCAATTCTTCACTATCCTATTCCTATTTTTCTGTAAAAATGAGACATTATCCTGTCCATGACCCCAGTTAGAAATTTTACCCGGGAATTCATCAATTGTAGACTATCAATCTATAGAATTTGCAAATTTTGGTTGATTTCTGACAGGATAAGTCTAAGTTTCTCATTATTATTCGATGTATAGGTTACATGAGGCTCGCGATGAAATTTGGTGAACTCCTTACCCAAGATGGAATCATATCCCAGCAACAGCTTCAGGAGGCCCTGGAACTACAAAAGGACAACCCCAAGGTTCCCATAGGAGAGATTCTCCTGACCCAGGGCATTTTAACCAGAGAGCAGTTGATCCACTTTATCGAAAAAATTATCTTTCTCACAGGCGAGATTCCACGGCAGGAGCTTGAGCTCCTGGATCAGGAAGAGATCGATGCGATTATGGCTCGTATCAAGGATCAACCCGGGCAGGGTAGATGATCCTTGCCCAGATCGATCTTCACCGCGACCTCACCTTCGCCCAGGCCGATGAGATGCAACAGGAGGCTCTGACCAGAGTCAGTAGCGGAGGAGAGGCTGAAATTCTTTTCTTTGAGTTGCAAAAAGCAGTCACAGCAGGAATGGGAATCTCAGATCAGGAGATCAAGAGCGAGCTACTGGATCCAGAACTAAAAGTTTCTAAAATTCGCCGAGGCGGACGCTTGACTGTACATGGCCCGGGACAACTTGTGGTCTTTCCAGTTCTACCCATTCAGCGCTGGCAAATCAATTTACACGATACCCTCTCTTTGTATCAATCCTGGATCATAACATGGTTACATAAATACTCTATTTCTGGTCACCTGCGTCCAGGACTGACAGGTGTCTGGATCAAATTGGAGCAGGAGTTCCGTAAAATTTCATCGATTGGCATTGGAATGAAAAAGGGAGTTACTCAGCACGGAATATCTATTAATATAGAAGATACCTCAAATCTTTTCGCCTCCATTATTCCCTGCGGGAATGCCATAGACAAAACAATCTCCTTACGAGAACTCCGACAGGAGATACCTTCCTTAGAGCAGATTGCCAGGGAACTCATGGAAACCTTTACAACCATGGATTTGTATGCTCCTAGCAAATAAAATACGAAAACGTGTTCCCTTTGCCACCCAATCGAGCCTCAGCCTGGCATCGTCTATCAAGGCATTTCCAACCGTGTGCGAGCATTCCCACTGCCCAAACCAGGCAGAGTGTTTTCATCATGGAATTGCCACCTTTCTTGCCATGGGTGAGGTGTGCACCCGAAGTTGCCGTTACTGTAGCATCCAGCACGGCCGCCCTGCTCCCCTTGATTCGGAGGAAAAATTTCAACTCACAGCGATGGTCGAAAAACTTGGGCTACGCCATGCTGTGATTACCTCTGTTGACCGTGACGATCTACCCGATGGTGGAGCCCAACATCTGGCAGAAATAGCTCATCACCTGCACACCCATCTCCCTGTAGTGAAACTGGAATTTCTTCTGCCAGAATTCCGGGGCAACCCCCGCGCATGGGAATCCATCGCCAGTGCACCCATAGATATCTTCTCGCACAATATGGAAACTGTTCCAAACCTATTTCCCATAGTGCGCCCCCAGGGAAATTGGCAACAAAGCCTAGATTTTTTAGAATATTTAGGTAAATTCAGCCGCACCAGAATGGTAAAGTCAGGGTTTATGCTGGGACTGGGAGAATCGATAGAAGAGGCTCTCCACCTTATGAGCCGCCTCAAAGCGGCCGGGGTTTCCATCTTGACAATTGGCCAATATCTACCCCCGACTGCGGATCCATGGTTTGCCAAGGCTTTTCCTGTATCTGACCAGACATTTCAGGATCTACGCCTGGCTGGGTTGAAAATGGGATTTTCACACATCTTCTCAGGCTCTTTTGTCCGCTCCTCCTATTTGGCCGATCAAGTCTGGAAGGAACAAACGTGATAATTCAGAAAAAATACGATTTACAAATAAATCTGGGAAACTGATTCTTATTATGAAAAATTGATGAGAGAATAGAAATTGATTGGTTATTCCGAATAAAATGCCCTATTTCGTCCATATCATAGATATATCCACAAAAAACCTGGTAAATCTTGCAGAACACCTGTGGATAACGTGGATAACTTTGTGGATAACCTCTAGGAAAATCGTTTGATTTTTTTAAAAAAAATCACAAAATCGGAGCCAGGCAGCCCTACTCAGGGGATCTATACGAAAGGCATTTTGGTTTTCGGATATCGCAAGGCAACGCCATGCAGTCAGGGTATCCTGCAACTGTCAATGCGATGTGCACGGATGCACGAGTGTCGCGGGTGACAGGAAGTCACAGGAGCGACCGACGTCCACGGATGGACTAGTGTCAGCGACTCCACGGATGGAGAAGAGCTGACCCAAGGTCGATAAGGACGCAGTTATGGCGGCTCGTGCTGAGCTTTGTTGAAGCAGCCCAACCGGTCACTTGTACTGAGCTTGTCGAAGTAAATCTTGTGCTGTGGTTCGACATCTCGACAAGCTCGATGCATCGCAGGCTCACCATACAAGTTTATCGAAGCATCAATGCCTATTGGTATAAAACCCGAGAACCAAAGTGTTTCGAGTATACCTTCTCGTTAAAAAGATGAACCCTGGCTCAAAAAAGAGTTTGTTTAGATATTAATAGGGAGAGAAAAAATATGCAAGAAGCAATTCGCACCATTCTTAAGGAGATCGGTGAAGATCCTACGCGCGAGGGGCTGGTAAAGACGCCCGATCGTGTTGAAAGAGCCTGGAAATTTATCACACAAGGGTACCACAAGGATCTAAACGAAATTATCAATAATGCCATCTTTCACGATGAAAAAAACAACAATATGGTTATCGTCAAGGATATCGAGCTCTATTCGATGTGCGAACACCACCTTCTTCCCTTCTATGGTCGCTGCCATGTTGGCTATATTCCCAATGGCCGCATTATCGGGCTCTCCAAAATTCCTCGAATTGTTGATATGTTCTCTCGTCGTCTCCAGATCCAGGAGAGGCTCACTACGCAGATCGCCCAAACCCTGCAGGAGATCCTCCAGGCCAATGGTGTCGGTGTCGTTATCGAGGCCAAACACCTCTGTTCTATGATGCGCGGTGTCGAAAAGCAAAATTCGGCCATGGTAACCAGTGCCATGTACGGAGAGTTTCACGACTGTGCGGAGACCAGAGCAGAATTTCTGAACCTGATCGGCAAAAGTTAGTAGATTCTGTATAGTATTGACAGACAGAGGGTTCATGCTTTCTTTGTCGCTTTTGGAATAGACAGGCAGTGCCAAAGCGATTTTAGGAAGATTAAGAGAAGAGTATGACCCGAAAAACCAAGCGCAAAAAAACCGAAACCCCGGTAAACCGGGCTCCCCTGGTCACGATCAAACAGAGAAATGATGATCTGCTGCATGACCTTCAAAACATGAAAGAAAAGGATGCGGTAAAATATGGAACCCATTTGATGAAGATGGTTTCCGGAAATTCGGAATATGAAGGCCTGATCTTCAACATTGCTCAATTGCTCTTTGTTATCAAAAAATATGAGCTGGAAAAAAAACCGGGCGGTTTGATGAGCAAAATTTTCAAACAAACCCTGGCTAAAGAGGGGAGCGCCTATATTCTTCCCCAGGTAGTGGATGGGCCGTATGTCACCAGGGCCAAGGCTGTCATCGACCAAAAATTTTCTGCTTCAGATATCCATGAGGATAAAATGGCGCTGGCAATCGCGAAAGCGTCGCTGGAGATGCACGGCAAGGTAGTTCAGGGGGTAAAAATTTCGCTGGCAGAGGTTCCCTTGTTTCATATCGTGCTGGGCGCTTCCATGGAGATTATCCAAAAGATTACAAAAAAAGACAAAATCGATAAAAAGGGAGCGCAACTGGATAAAGAGAGCGCCATTGCTGAATTTCCCCGCTGGAATACCGATTTTCTGGAGTTTGAGAAGAAAATCGTAAACCAGCTACGCTCTCACATTTCAGAGAGCAGCACCCAGTTGATTTTACCCGATGGTTTGACCACCAGACTGCAAGCACGTATCAGCCAGCGCCTCCAGGAGGGTTCTCTGAGAGAAGAGATGCTGGTTGCAGCGACAAAAGAGCACCCCCAGGGAAAGGTTAAAAGTAGCGCCATTTCTGCCTTAAAAGATGACGCTGCCTTATTTCTTGACGCTGATCTGCTTCAATACAGAGGCGCCCTGGCTCAGTATTGGGAACGAAGCCTAAAAGATCAATTCCAGGAGTTTACCTACCTGCCCTATGCCTATCTAACCTTCTTTATCCAGGTCAACAAAGAGCTGCTCCTTCCCTTTTTCATCCAACAGGCCGTTCTGCACTCCTTTGCAAGGAAGTTTCAAACACCGGATGCGCAGCAATTGATGCGAGAGGGCTCAATGAAAAAAAATAAAGATGAAGAGCTTTTCTGTCTGCTAGGAGCGCGCGCTGCAGGTCAACACGACGGCGAACTGGTTTTACAAATCATCGTCCTGCTAAAAGGTCTGGAAATGGGAGGCGAAGCCCAGTTACTTGCCCAAGAATTTTTGCAACAGCCTGATGCTGAACAGGATAAAAACCACAAAAAAATCAGCAAAGAGATCTCCTGATCCTGATTGCGTGATGCACACCTCGCTGCAGCGAGGTGTGCATCATCGATTTATCTGGCCATAAATGGATCGCAATCCTAGTATATTTATCACTTATTTAAAAAAAGCATTCTCTTTTTCCAATGTAAAAATTGATTTTCAATATTTTTACGGTGCAGGTTCTTATCTAAGATAAAAAAAATCTTGACGAAAGGAGGATTCGCAGGTTCACATTTCAAAGGATTGCAACAATTTAAACAAACAATATCAACTAAAAATATATGTCCGATTTTATATTCCACAGTTTTTCTCCTTCCTGGGACTTAAGAGGGTATATTGACATATATCACTTTATTCATTCTGGAGATTTGCCTTTTAAGCATACAGCAAAAGCCGGGCCAAAATCCGCCTTACTCTTTTTTCTTTCTGGCGAAGCAACATTTTTCTCTGATAAAAACTTTTCTATACCATTCGAAATTGTCCCTTATTCCGTTAGAGTTTGCAGAACCCTCGGACCTATTTTAAG
>DYNZ01000228.1 GCA_020720805.1 Leptospira biflexa
GGGCGCGGAGGCTTCATGCTTCACTGGATTCATAACGATAACTCCTTGATTTTTTTTGTTGTTACGGTTACTAAAAAAATCCTTACCCGCCCCATTCCTTCCTCGACAAGGCGCTGGATCATTCCTCATATCTTTGTTTTTTCCCTTAGGGGCCGTTAAGAAATAACCCATACTTTTTCCATTTCTTTACGGCCCCTTATGCCGTTCTTGGAGACAGAAAAGTATGAGTTATTCTTGAACGACGGCTTAAACCGAGGACTGGCATCTCTCATTGACAGGTTGGCTGGTTGGTCTGACAAAAAAGAGACAAAACTCTCCGTCCGGCGGCGAAAATAACAAAACAGCCTTCAATGTCGTCCTCTACGACACTGGCGGTGGCGGCGGATCAACCGGCGGCGGAGATGGCGGCCCGGCAACGGGAGCTGGAAGGGATGGTTTGCTGTTCAGGCGCTCCTCGTACACCGATAGAACAAGCAGGGTGGCCAGCGGCTGAGTAAACAAAACCGCCACAACCACACTACTTCCCACCGAAATAATAACCAGATAGAGCAGGGTCAGTATAATCTGATCTGCCCAGGGATCTCTGGTGGCCATGGCCCAGGACTCGGCCATGGCGTCAAAGAGGCCCATATCCTTGTCGGTCATCAGGGGCACCATGTAGATGGTGCCAAAGACCAGGCAGGCGGTCATGATGATCCCGGGGAAAACCAGCATGGTAAAACCTATCCCGAGGGCGACCGCCACCAGAAAACCAAAGAGCAACAGGGGAAAAAACAGACGCATATCAAGAAAAAGATCCTTGACCTCCGGTTCTCTTCCTTCCCGCAGGGCCAGGAGCAGCGACTGCATATATCCGGCCATGGTGACCGGAGCGAGAAAGCCAAGACTCAAAATACTCACCACGATCTGCGCCAGAGTCAGGATCAGAACCGGGGCGATGAATTTCATGGTGGTTCGCCAGGCTATTTCCAGGTGTTCTCTAAAGTCCATTGCATTCTCCTCATTTTCGATGTGAAAAGTTTTGGCAACAGCACCTTTCAATGAATCATTACCGCCATTGCCTTCTGAATGGTCAAATCACTGCAAACTCATCATATCTTTTCCAAATCAATCTTTCCAGACCAGCACAGAGAAAAAACAGAAAAACTCTGCACGACACCAGACGGATAAATGAACTGACGAAATTAACCGTCAGTTTTTACATCATAGTCCCTTGAAAAATGAAGATTTTCGTTCAAAATCAAGGCTCGCTCAAAATTTTACCGCAGGCATCCAGTTGATATTCCGATAATAAAATTTTGAACGAAACAAAAAAATTGAGCGAAAAGACCATTTTTCAAGGTACCCATCAAGTAAAACAATGGCGACTCGTCGTTGGAGACAGGCCCGTTATCCGCCAGCAGTAATTTCCATAGTCAGGTGAACCGCGTCATGGGTACGAGACTGGCTTATGGGCAGTCCGCTTCTGGCAAAAAGGGAGAGCATGCCCTTGTTGGTGGGGAGCACCTCGGCCTCAAATCGTTTCATTCCGGCCGCTCGGGCGATAATGATCAGGTGTCTGAAAATGCGTGAGCCAATCCCCAGGCCGTGATAGTCGTCCTGCACGAGAAAGGCCACTTCCGCGCCGGTCGGGGTGCGAAAATAGCGCCCTCCCCCCACAATCTTCTCTTCTCCCCTCTCTTCCAGAACAGCCACCAGGGCCACAACCGCGTCGAAATCCACCTCGGTGGCCAGGCTCATCTCGAAATCGCTCAAGGTCGTTTTGGCGGAAAAAAAACGGAGATACATGGAGTCCTGACTGGTCTTGCTAATGGCGTCAGCAATCAACCCTTTATCTTCGGGCCGTATCGCCCGAATGGTTATGGGTCGTTGATCGCGAAGTGTTTCTGTAATCTGGTAATTGGCAATATCTTCCGGCAACATCACACCTCCGCTCAAATGTTTGGCCCTGAAATTTTCTCCAGATGGTTAATATCATTGACTTAACAGGCGCCATCTCGTTCCCTTGCGCCGCATCCAGTTCAATCTTTGTGCATCACAGATTTATCACTGCCTGCGACGCAGGCCAGAGTGGGTTCCCATGCGGCACATGGGAACCAGAAACGCCAGATACCCGCTTAAGTTCA
>DYNZ01000229.1 GCA_020720805.1 Leptospira biflexa
AAAAAATACAAAGCCGCCTACCACGAACTCGGCGAGCTTTTTATTTCACTGTCCCGGACGAAAGATGCCCTTGCAGTGTATACCCAGTTGGCTGAAGTCTTGCCTGATGACCCTGTGGCCAAGGAAAAAATTCGCACTTTACAGAGCAACGGAATCGACAAATGACTTTCATCGAGAGAACAGACACATCTTCCGGCCCCACCCACATGCGCCTGTCTTTTGTAATCAATCTGCTACTGGTTGCAATCATCCTGGGCGTCTACTGGCAGGTTCGAGACTTTCCCTTCATCTACTATGACGACCCCGAATATGTTTTTGAGAATGTCCGGGTTCAACAAGGGCTCACCTTCGACAATATCAAATGGGCATTGACCACCACTCATTTCAGCAACTGGCACCCCCTCACATGGATGTCCCACATGCTGGACGCACAATTGTACGGCAACAACGTCGGCCAACATCACTTCGTCAATGTGCTTCTCCATATTCTCAATACCCTCCTGCTCTTCAATCTCTTCAGGAAATTGACCGGTAACACGCTGTCAAGCGCCCTGGTGGCAGGCCTGTTTGCTGTGCATCCTCTACACATCCAATCTGTGGCCTGGAT
Organism: Leptospira biflexa; assembly: GCA_020720805.1. Classification (GTDB taxonomy): domain Bacteria; phylum Spirochaetota; class DYNZ01; order DYNZ01; family DYNZ01; genus DYNZ01. The sequence continues at coordinate 608 of DYNZ01000229.1, forward strand.
TTCCGAGCGCAAAGACCTGCTGTGCGGACTGTTTTTCTTCCTTACCCTCACTAACTACTGTACATACAGCAAGACTGGCTCAAAAGCCTCCTATGGGTTGGCATTTTTTTGTTACATCCTGGGGCTTATGGCAAAGCCGATGATTGTTACCCTGCCCTTTCTTTTATTACTCCTTGATTACTGGCCTCTATGCCAATTTACCTCCCGCAAAAACAACTTTGCCACACTTTTTTTGGAGAAGATTCCATTCTTTCTCCTGGCAGGGCTGTCCTGCGTTGTCACCCTCTATGCGCAACAAGTTGGCGGAAGTGTTGCATCCCTTGCGCAAATCTCTCCAGCCGCCAGGATACAGAACGCCCTGGTGTCCTACCTGCTGTACCTCTGGAAAGCTTTGATCCCGAGAGATCTTGCCATCTTATATCCTCACCCAGGCACTCACCCATCCTGGCTCATTCTGATTGCTACTGTTATCCTGGCACTTATAACGGTTTCTGCACTCTGGTGGGCAAGCCGCAAGCCTTGCCTACTCGTTGGCTGGTTCTGGTTTATGGGTATGTTTGTACCGGTCATTGGCATTATCCAGGTAGGCGTCCAGGCAATGGCGGACCGCTACACCTATCTTCCGATGATTGGCATCTACTGCTGCTTTGCTTTTTTATTCCATGACATCCAGCAAGCGCAAAAGAAGACAAGATTCTATAGCCTGATTGCCCTCGTCATCATTTGTATTCTGTCATTTAGAACCTGGCAGGAACTACGACATTGGCAAAATGGAAAAACTTTGTTTGCAAGAGCAGTCCTGGTAACAAAAAACAATTATGTGGCCCACAATAATCTTGGGTATGAGTTAGTGCAGGCCCTTGACTTTAATGGAGCCAAAAAAGAATTCGAGCGCGCTCTGGAAATTGATCCCAATTTCCAAGTTGCTCATCTGAATCTGGGTCGGAGCTTTATGGAAGAAGGTAATGTTGCGGAAGCAATTTCGCACTACGAAGCTGCTCTCAAAATTGACCCAAACTATGCGGATGCACACAATAATCTTGGGAATGCCCTCCTGCGCGGCGGCAATCTGCATGAAGCCGCTGCACACTATATCGCTGCCCTTCGCCTCAATCCTCTCCTAATTGAAACTTATAATAATCTTGGAGCGATCTTGATGCATGATGGAAAAAGAGATGAAGCAATTGCGGTGTTCAAAAAAGCGATACAACTCAATCCCAATTTTCGCGAGGCGCAGGAAAATCTCATTGCCGCTCTTAAGACAGAAAAAGACGGAACTGTGGCCCCCCCCCCTGCAAACTGAAGGTGCTAATCGCGACCAATCTGATATTTTCATCCAAACTTAACAGAATATCACCCGAATTTTTCATAAAACCAATCGCAAACCTGTCAACAATTTGATATAATTATAAATATCAAGTTAACGCCCCGTAAAAACCAAAATGACAGGTATAAGCCATGACTGATTCTTCTTTTCCTATACTTCGCTTCCGTTCGATTCCTGATTT
>DYNZ01000230.1 GCA_020720805.1 Leptospira biflexa
GTGGTTTGAGATCCTGCTATCTTAAGTGTTTTCACCTCTCGCTGAAATCGTGATGCATTCTACCATGAACAGGCCGGGTGTTATCAGCACTGAATCCCTGATTACCGGATATCATATATTGCTTCATCACCTGTACAGATTTTAGGGAACGCCTGCTACAATGGAGTCGCTGCCTCTATACTTAATCTGAACTCAAGTGTAATACTGTTTATATACTCGAAAAATACCTATATCAATAAGGTATGATCTGATGATAAACGGTTTATATGAAAATACTTTCAACGCATTGTTTTCTTTTGACATGTAGCATTTCGTTTATGATGATCAGCTTGGATCGTGATTTTTATATTCGTGGTCTCCATAGAAGGAGCCGACAATTCGTTGTGCCCAGCTGACCGGTCATGTTAGTTCACGCGCTCTTGGCTTCAGTTCGTAATCGACCTCCGGAATGACTCATGCTCTATCTTATCCGTCTGTTTTCGACGGTCACGTTGTTTGCGGCACCAGATCGTAACCCAGTAATTGGGCCTGCTTTCGCAAGTATGACATTTTCTGCGATTTGTTTCGCCGGGTCAGGTAATCCTCTCCAAGATCCCGGAACTCAACTCCATCCTTGATGACATGATAAACCCCGAGCAGGATCCTGTGGGCAATGGCCACAATCGCCTTCTTCGCGCCCCGGCGCGCCTTGAGACGGTAATCCTTGAAGTAGGAACCCTTTTTCTTGACTGCCGCCCACGCCACCTCGATCATGATGGTTTTCAGATGATGCTTCCTCACGGGACTTTTACCGCTCTTTCGCTTACCGGCGCTTTCGTTGTTGCCGGGACATAGACCAGACCACGATACCATGGCTTCACCGGTCGGGAATGCGGTCATATCAGGGCCAATCTCCGCCAATATCTCGCAGGAGGATACTTCGGCGATGCCGGCGGCCTTCTTTATCCGATCCAGCAATGTCTTCTGACCCTGCATCAGATGTCTGATATGTGCATCAAATACAGCAATCTCTGCCTCCAGCATGCCTATCGTTGCCAGAAGCCGCTTCAAGATAAACCGATGATGATCAGAGAAAAAAACCTGTATGGAGCGGTATAACGCTTCCTCCTTGCCCTTGAGTTTGCCACGGACGCAGAGCTGAATATCCGATAGTGTCAAAGAGTTACGATCAGAAATAAGCAAATCCATCATGTTGCGGCCCGTTACCCCGAAAAGGTCCGATACCACCGAATCAATCTTGATGTTGGCCGATTCAAAAAGCTTATGGGTCCGTTTCCGGTAGTCTCCAGCTGACTGAACATACTTCTTGCGCAACCGCGTCAGATCCCGCCACTGACGCACGTCCTGCGGCGGAATGAAACTACTCTTCAAAAGACCATGACGCAACAATCCGGCAAGCCACTTGCTGTCGCCAATATCCGTCTTGCGGCCCGGAACATTCTTGATGTCGCGTGCATTTACCAAAACCACACGGAGAGCCTCCTCTAAAACATTATGCACCGGACGCCAGTATATCCCCGTACTCTCAATGGCCACAACGGGACACTCATGATCAAGCAACCACGAACGTAATCTCATCAAGTCGTCCGTGAATGTGCCGAATACTTTGATGTCATATTGATCCAAACCTTTCCTGTCCGGAAAAATAACACAGGCCGATATGCTCTCCTTATGAACATCCAACCCGCAACATATTGGGTGCACTATCCCGATAATTTTCCTATCCTCGCTCTGAGTCATGGTCTCCCTCCTGATTAAAGTTTTGTCGGAAATCCTTTACATCACTCGGAGGTACCGTGACTCACTCATTTACTGTAAGATCGATATTTTCATCCTTCGTTGTGCCCGCGCCGGGCATGGGGGTTAGATCGAAATAATTTCAGCTATGGGTTTGCCGAAAAAAACGGGGCAATACGGCAATGACGGGTCGCAAAAATTGGTTGCATGCTGTATTACTCATGCATCTTCATCAATTTTCATACCCGCACCATCCATTAGAATTTTATTCCCTTAGGTGCCGAATACCCTTCTGTTGTTTCGCGTCTTGTTTACTTAGCTTGATTGTTAAAACCAGCAAAAAAACCTTCTACTTTCGCGAAACCATCATCGGC
>DYNZ01000231.1 GCA_020720805.1 Leptospira biflexa
CCGCTCTGCTTCGTAAGAATGGCTACAAGGTGGTTTCGGTAGAAGGGAAAGGCATGGTTTATGGAAGTAACCCTGCCAGCAATCGGAAGGTAGAAATAAGGCTTTCATCTCTGGTTACACTCTAACGTGGTTTCTGCAACCAAGCCGCAGAGCTGGCTTAAAACAACCCTTTGGGTAAATGTACCAAATCAACGCACGTTGCACGCTAACGTGTAAATCAGCAACAGCAACAAAAGGAGAAGCAATCATGAAAAAAATCAACGTGGCAGTTTTCGCAGTTCTCACCATTTTGCTCATCCAGACCAGTGCCTACGCTATGGCAACCCCTGCGGCTGGTTCGTTTGCCTATGATCTGTATGATATTGCCGTCAACAAAATCCTGACCGGCCCCATCGGATTTGTTGCCGGTGTCGCCTGTATGGTATTGGCGGCAGTCATGGCTATTCGCCAGATGTTGGTTCCTGCGGTGAGTGTTGTTCTTGGCGGGGCATTCCTGCTTTCTGCTGATACCGTAGTAACTACACTCGGTTCAGTCATTATCTAAGGATAACTACTGTGACCACCAGAAAGTTCCCTCAATATCTCTCTAAACCGTTTCAGGTGCTTTGGTTTGAAATGGATGAACTGGTCCTGTTTCTCTTCTTTCTAACCTTGAGCTTGCTCTACGGTAAATGGATGTGGCTGATCTTTTTGGTGTCGCAGTATTCCTACACCAAAACCAAACGCTCCCAGGCCAGGGGATTCCTCAAGCATGTTCTTTATCTCTTTGGCCTGGTTAAAATGAACCATTATCCCGACTATTTTCAACAGGAGTTTCACGAATGAAAGCCGATATTTTTGTGCAAAAATCCAGCAATCTGTTTGTGGAAAACAGGCTGCTTAAATTCGTGGTTGGTGTAATGGCAGCGGCAGTCTGTTTTAACTCCCTGATGGTTTATCGGGCGGTAAAATATCAGCGAGTGGTGTTAATACCACCGACTATGACAGGGACAGTGGAGTTTGTTCAGGGCAAACCTACTGAAGCATATATCAAAGATATAAGCAGGAAGATCGTCAACCTGGCTACCACCTACTCCCCACCAACAGCCAGGGGGCAATTTGACGATCTTCTTGCTATGTACACATCGGAAGCCTATCCAATCGCCTTCAAGAGCTGGTACTCCTTGGCTGGTCGTATTGAAGAATCACAGGTCAGTTCGACATTTTACATGGAGACAATTACTTTAGGTGAAAGCACTATCGAGGTATTTGGGAATTTAGTGCAGTTTACCGGAGACACAAAGCTGGAAACTGCGGCCAAAACCTATGTCGTTCAATACCGTATCCGTGATGGCCGTTTTGAGATAAGCGAGTTCAAGGAGAAAAATGTGCAAGCGGATTTGGAAAAACAAAAAAAAGAAGCCAAATCAGAAGCTGAACTCAAGAAAAAAGCGAATGATAAAAGAATGAACGATCAGCAAATGGAGACAGGAAATAAATGAAAAAATTTTTAAGTACAAGCCTGTGCTTGCCAAGTCTATGTTTGCTTGTAGCGGCATCCTGGGTGCAAGCGACAGAAGCTCCCGTACCACCCCCTGTAGATGTACAGGCTTTACAGGAGCAAACCAAAGCGGCATCAAAAGAGCCGGAAGACCTTAAAAACCAGACATCAATTCTTCCGCCCGTTCCTCAAGCTCCAGTAATAAGGGAGCCAAAACCTATCAAGCCAACTGCAAAAGATTCAACGGCGGCTTTTGATGATCCAGTTCCGGTTAATTTTATCGCTCCTGAGATGCCGACAATCGTACAGTTGTCCAATCGTGACATCAACCGGATAGTTTGCTCCGGGCCGATGAGTGATTTGATTTATTCGGAAGAAAAAGGAGTAACCGGTCATTTTTCCGGTAATAGCGCCTTTATCAAATTCAAGGCTGAAGAGATAAACGGCGAGTTGCTGTATGCCGAAGCACCCAGCGAGTTGTTTGTCGTCTGCAACGGGGCTGTCTATACCCTGATTGCCGAACCACATGAAATAAACTCTGTAACCCTGCATCTGGCAGCACCCGCCAAGGATGTTTTTCAAAAAAATATCGACCACTACAAAAACCTGCCTCTGGAAAAACAAGTTCT
>DYNZ01000232.1 GCA_020720805.1 Leptospira biflexa
GCTCAAGTCGATTTCTTTGGGGGAAATGTCAAAGAGCAAGGACTGACACCTTTACGACACCTTTACCGACGCCTTTACTTGAGTCTTCTCCATGAAATTAAAATAGTTGGAATCAGAATTGTGGCCGGAGGTTTTCGGCCATGCGGCGCCAGCGCATCTCTTGCCGGTCAATGCTTGTGGGAATCCGAGACATCACAAACTTGGATAGTATTTGAAAAAGGACAAGCGCAACGCTGCCGATTAGCCCATATCTCATCCAAGATTCAACTGCAACTCTTGCATGCTCCCCACTGAATAAATAAATAACCCCGAGAATGAGCATCGTTGCCACGATCAAGGCCCACAGACAGCCGTATTTGATCCATCGGCCCTCGGCTGCAACCTCTTTCTTTTTTTCTTCAATCTGTCGGAGAAATCCACACACTTCAGAAATGCGCTCATGGAGCATTTCAGAAAGGGCTATCGACTTGCCGAGCAGTTTTTGATTACGGTCAATTTTATTGAAAATCTCCGTAGTCTTAACGATGTATTTGCCATGCCTGTCATTATCATTTAAAAGTGCTGAAAAGAAATTAGCAATTCGACTTAAAAATGATGACTCGTCTGATTCTTGTGTCACTGCCTTCACAAGATTTTGGGCAAAGTCCGCTGCAATTGCTCCCGGGATTACAATTTTTTCGGAAAATCCATGTTGAATAGACTGCGTCATTGATTCCGCCAGCAGGCCCGCTCCTTCTCTCAGTAGGCGCTTTCCTTCGCTCCGTGTTTCCTTTCTTTCAAAAACAAACATTGCCTGCACGAAAAACAAAAAGCTATGAAGAGTAAGGCTTGTCTGTTGCCTCAGCCATTTTCGCTCCGATTCACTGGAGGCATGATCTAACGAAATATAAAGCTTTTCAAACATTAGATCTACGGGAGCCCCCACCAGGTCAGGCTCACGAACAAAATGTAAAACTTTTAACTGCGCTTGCAAGAGACTGTTCACCATTGGTGTTGCCTCATCTGCCACCACAGTCAATTGGGTTTCGATTTCCACCAAAACAGAATCGGGACCATTCGACGTTTTCATAGAACTAAGCTTTTGCACCGCTCGATAATCCCGCCAAGCGCCCCATCATAAAGCCCATTTCTGTTCAGCCAACTCGGGTGTGCTGTGGCCAGAATATGGGCTCCAGACACATTATCGACCGCATGGGCCTGATGGTCGGCATATTCATTCCAACGAATCTCAAAATCCAAGAAATTATCCCCGGGATCCCAGTTCATCAAAATGACAACATGAGGACGGAGAATGTCGAGAATGTTGCGGAACGAGTCGAAATGCTTCTCAGAAGCGTCTTTCACCGAGTGCCAATTTTCCCAAAGGACTCCATTATTTTTCGGAGTGGATTCAAAAAGCTCAACCGCATTTGTATTCGCCCAGAAAAAGCTTCTTAAGACAGTCTCTTCCTCTCGCCCCTTGAGGCGTTTCCAGTCGGCAACCCCGTGTATCCCGGCCAGGATTCTCAACGCCGTATCCCAGAATGTCCTGCCGAAGTTGTTGGTCCATTTCGTAAACTCCAGCGAATCGAAGTTTCCTTCTCCAAGATGAATCGCTTCCGCCGGATTTCGCCTGACAGATTGGATAAAGTCGACCATCTCTCCCCAATACAGCGTGTCTCGCCCGATGATGCCGACCCGCAAGGGAGATGACTCATACAGCTTGCCCCAGTGCGGCAAATGCGGTTCTGGAATTCCCAGAACATCAGTTTTGCCAACAGCGTCGGCAAATGCAACCGCACGAGGAGCGTATGCGGTGTCGAATCTTTCGCGGAGATTGCTCACTTTACATTTTTATCCGCATTTTCAGAGTTGCCGGTAACTTTTTTCTCTAGCATTTCACCTGCAGCTTTCGCTGCCGCTTTCGCTGCCGCTGCAACCGCAAGGCCAAGCAGTGTTTTTGCTATTTCGACAACCGTCTTTATTGCTTTGTTTTTTGTTTCGTTGTTCATAAATCAATTCTCCTAAAGTGCCGCCTCGTGTTTCCCCTTGTTAGTCCCGCCGGGATGGCGCGGGCAGTTTCCGGCGGTGAGGCTGG
>DYNZ01000233.1 GCA_020720805.1 Leptospira biflexa
ACATACGGCGTTATGGATGTCTCCAGTGGTGACTGTCACCAATAATGACATATCCTGGAGGTCTATGTTTTTACCATAATCAATAAAAGATCCCCGAATTGCTTGCAAGACAGAAAGCTAAAAAATATATGTAAATATGGGGAGCAATCATGCCAACGCATTGGATCAACTTACCATTCGTGGCTTTAAATCGATCCGGGATATTTCTAATCTACAGTTAGCGAACCTTAATATAATCGTTGGAGCAAACGGAGCTGGCAAAAGTAATTTCATTTCTTTCTTTGCGATGCTACGTTCTTTAATCGATGACAATCTGCTGGATTACGTAATGAAAAATGGAGGGGCGGGCGATTTCTTATACAACGGTCGCAAAGTTACCAGTGAAATATATTTTGAGCTAATGTTTGGTAAGCGTGGATATAGCGTGACTCTAACGCCAACGGCACACGATTATTTTTACCTGTCCAGCGAAGCACGCTACTACGAGAGCGGAACAACTGGCTGGTGGATACTTCCTCCCCGCCCGGATGGCCGCTCGGAGATGGTGGCCGAGGTGAAGGAGCATAAGCGGGACAGAGATAACAGCAAGCCTGTGTTTGACGCAATTTCTTCGTGGACAGCGTACCATGTTCACGATACGAGCATCAATGCAGGGATACGGAATGCGGAGATTGTGCAGGATAATGCCCGATTGCGCAGAGATGCGTCTAATATTGCTCCTTTTTTGCTGAAATTGAAGAAAAATTATTCAGCGGAATATAAAGACATCGTAGAAACCGTTCGATTGATTGCTCCTTTTTTTGACGATTTTCTTCTGGAACCAGAGTTCTCTGCTAATAAGGAAAAGGTGAATTTGAGCTGGCGGCAAAAAGGGTCTGACTATCCCATGCAGCCCTATCATCTTTCCGATGGAACCCTGCGGTTTATTGCTCTGACCACCGCATTGATGCAGCCACACCCGCCTTCCACCCTGATCATCGATGAACCGGAATTGGGTTTGCATCCTGCAGCCATTGATTTGCTTGCCGAATTGATCCAATCTGCTTCCATGAGAACGCAGGTTATTATTGTTACACAGTCCCCCGCTCTTCTGGATAAATTTTCAATAGAAGATATTCTCATAGCTAAACGCAAGGATGGAGCCACGATTTTTGAACGACTGGACGAAGAAGAATTTTCGGAATGGCTTAACGACTATTCCATTGGAGAGCTTTGGCGTAAAAATGTGATTTCCGGGGGACCTGTCTATGAATAAACCCCGGATTTCTCTGTACGCCATAGTGGAAGGCAGGACAGAGCAGACTTTTATAGAGAGAATCCTGAAATTGCATCTCTCAAAATTCAATATTAACCTCTATGCCACGCAGGTATCCAAGCCCGGCCAAAAGGGTGGAGATGTTCGGTTTGACCGGGTAAAAGGGGATATAAAAAAATTTTTATCACAGAGGCCGGATACTTACATTACAACGATGGTCGATTATTACGGCGTAAAAGATTGGCCTGGAATAATGTCTGTTCCTGCGGGTGCATATCCGGAAAAAATAGCAGAAATTGTCAACAAGGCAACCCAGGAAGCTATTAACCAGGACTTTGCGAAATACAACGCAATCAACCGCTTTATCCCTTATATGTCGATTCATGAATTTGAGGCTTTGCTTTTCAGCGATTCCCATATCCTGTCCACGCATCTGGATATCCCCAAAAACAAGGTAGATTCCATACTGAAAGAATTTTCCACACCGGAGGCCATTAACAATAATAGAAATACAGCTCCGTCCAAAAGGCTCGCAGAATTAACGGAAAGCGGATTCCGCAAAACACAGAAAGGCATCGCCATAGCAGAAAACATCGGTCTTCCCGTCATCCGGAGCAGATGCCCAGTGTTTGATGACTGGGTGAGACGATTGGAATCCCTCTAAGCACGGAGCCAGGATTCCACGGCGGCGTCCCGTTTACCCGTCAAGAAGTGGACGCAGTTGCCCACCGATGGGTCGCATCCCACGGTGGCCGAGGATTTATCAACGCCAAATCGTATCGAGGCCACCGGGGTGACTGTCACC
>DYNZ01000234.1 GCA_020720805.1 Leptospira biflexa
AAGCGTGCAGAGTCAGTTTCGTTGTTTTTCTCTGGAGGCGCAGGGGGTTGGTAGTGATTCGGAGGAACTCAATCGCTTTCTTCGCAGTCAGAGGGTTATAGATATTCGCAAGGAGTTTTCGGGCCAACCGGCACCGGGACGCTGGAATTTTTTAGTGGAGTACCTCCCTTCCGAAAGCCCTCCTGCTGGCGCAGTGGGAAGTAGGAAGATTGACTACAAGGAGGTTCTTTCTGAAACCGACTTTGCTTTGTTTTCCCGGCTGCGGGATCGGCGTAAAATTTGGGCAGAAAAAGCCGGGGTTCCAGTCTTTGCTGTCTTCACAAACGAACAGCTGGCTCAGATAGCAAAAAACCGTCCTGTGAATGCTAAACAGCTTGGCCAAATCAGCGGTATCGGGCCTTCTAGAATCCAACAATACGGTAAGGAAATCTATGAAAGCAACGGGACATCTGATGCCCCTGATCCTGAATCGGGAAAATTTCCGTCTAGCTTGGCTGAAAGTCCGCAAAGGGAAATCACTGTCGCCGGCAGTTCTCCTGTTTCAACAGAATCTGGATAAAAACCTAGAAGATCTGCGCCGTTCTTTGTCTGACGGTTCCCTTAAGTTAGGACAATATCGCTCTTTTCAGATTTTCGACCCCAAACCCCGACTGATTTGTGCGGCGCACCTTAGCGAACGCGTGGTCCACCACGCATTGATGAATATCCTTCATGACCATTTTGACCGCCGGTTAACCGGCATGAGCTATGCGTGTCGGTCGGGAATGGGCACGCATTCAGCCTTACTCAAAGCGTTCAACTTCAGTAAGAATTTTTCATTTTTTTTAAAGCTGGATGTGCGTAAATACTTTGATTCAATCGACCATATCGTTCTTAAAAACCAATTAAGTCGCATCTTTAAAGACCCTGTCTTACTGGCAGTTTTATATGGAATCCTCGATTCCTACAACACCAGCCCAGGAAAGGGTATACCCATTGGTAACTTAACAAGCCAATATTTTGCTAATCATTTCTTGGGCGAAATAGATCGTTTGATATTGGGCAAGGGTAAGGTCGTGGCGGGGTTAAGGTATATGGATGATATTGTTATTTGGTCCAATGCACAGGATACATTGACCCGGATTTTTCATGAGGTGTTTGAAAAGGTAAATAATTTAAAATTGCAATTAAAACCGCCCATATTTGGAAAAACTCTAGATGGCGTGCCTTTTCTGGGATTTCTGGTCAAACCTTTTGGAATTTATCCCTTGCGAAAGACAAGAATGCGTTTTAAGAAAAAAGCCTATTCGCTTGGAAAGAATCTTCAACAGGAAATTCTGAATGAAAACTCCGCTGGCGCTTCCGCACTTGCTATGGCAGCTCATTTGACCCTATCAAGGTCACGCCGCTTTCGGTATCATGTTTGGCAGACCTTCCTCGGGCACGAACCGTGTCAAACGCGGCGGTAGCTGGAACAATAACGCTTCGAACTCCACGGTGTCCAATCGGAACAACAACAACCCGAACAACCGTAACAACAACATCGGGTTTCGGCTGGTGCGCCTATAGCTTACGCAGTTGATGGATGTCACATGCGGAAACCGGAAGGTCCGGGTGGGCATATGGCCAACCCATTGAGTTTCCGCCGCCCCTTGGTAGACTGGTTGGATGACCAGGCCGAAGAAGGGTGGCGGTTTTTTTTCTTCTCGCATTCTCCGTGGCTCCGCGTGAGGCAAATCCCAGTTGTCTAATCTGTGTCAATCTGTGAAATCTGTGGTTGCATTTCCTTTGCGTTCTTTGCGGTGAACTTGGGAAGCGTGATGGAAAATCTACGACCATCTGCTCCACCTGCGGATAAAAATGGGGAGCGTGTTGGCCCCGTGTCGCCGCAAAGCGGCCCCGTGAACTTTGCGAAGCAAAGCCCGTGGCAAAATTCTTTGCGATTCTTAGATTCCTTTCGGGCCAATAAAGTTGGGCAATTTATAGGGGTAAGTTAGGTGGAGATAATGGATAATATGGAGATAATGGAACCTGTTCAATCCCTATAACAAGTACTGATTCCATAGCCACAAAGAACTCA
>DYNZ01000235.1 GCA_020720805.1 Leptospira biflexa
GCATCCGTGTGGAAAAAATCGAAAGAGGCGAGCCAACTCTGGAGGATGTCTTCCTTTCGCTGGCGCGATAAAAAACGTTCAACGTTTAACGTTGAACGTTCGATTGGTTTATCCTTTCGGCGTGACGATTGCCATGATGAGATACACCAGCAGCATCGCGCCGTTGAAGGTGAAGAACCCCAGCACGAATAACAGTCGGATGATGGTCGGGTCTAGGTTGAGGTAGTCACCAAGTCCGGCGCACACGCCCGCAATCATGCGGTTGGATTTGCTTCGATAGAGGGTTTTGATATCGTTCATTTTTACTCCTTTCGTTTTGGGTGATAGTCACTTTTTATTACGCAGCGAAATAAAAAGAGTTGCGCGCACTTGTCTTGCCTTAGCCAAATTTGCACCATATTACAGCCGTCAGCCATGTATAATGGAATCATGAAAAGTAAAATATCACGCTGGCAGCTGGCAGCATTTATTTTTGTGTTTCTCTTTGCGCTTGTCGTCTTGTTTTATAATGCCTTTCGTTATCATCTGCCATTGGGATATGCGGGGCTTTACACATTGATGGCTGAAAATATCGCGGAAAACCATTTTTTCCTTCCCCTTGAAATTCCATATTATGGACCCGGCGGAATACCTGGGGCGTATCCGCCGTTGGGAATGTATTTAATGGCGGTCTTTCTTAAAATGGGAATACCCTGGAGTGAATATTTGCGTTTTGCGCCTCCTTTTCTCAGCCTTATAGCCGTAATTTCATTCTATTTTTTTGCTGAAGAGATTACAGGGTCATTTTTGAGCGCGGGTTTGGCTTCGATTTTTTTGATCTGTTCCCCCGAAATTTTCAGAGTTCACCTATGGGCTGCAGGAAGCGTTAGGGCTTTGGCTTTTTGTTTTGTATTATTGTCCCTGCATCAATTTGTGAAAGCCGCAAAACATAACAAGATTGTTTATGCTGTGACTGCGGGCATTCTTCTTGGATTTACTTTTTTAACCCACTTGTATTACTTTATCTTCTGGGGAATTTTTGCGCTTAGTTGGGTTATTGTAAATCGCCGTTCCTGGCAATTTTTTTTTATGGCGCTGGGAACTAGCCTCGCGGTTATATCGCCGTGGGTTTGGATTACCCTTTCCCGTCATGGATTTTCTGTTTTACAAGGCGCATTTGCCTCTCATGGAAATCAGGGCTTTTGGGATGCACTGGTTTCGTATCCGAGCATGTTGGCATGGCTGGGAGGAAACTTATTTCCCTATATTCTGGATCCGTTCTTTGTGTTTTGTGTAGTCTGTGGGGGATATGTGCTGGCAGTTAATCGAAGGTATGAGCTATTACTGACCATGTTGGGTGTTTTATTGCTGTTTTCGCCTGAAGGGGCTCGTTTTGTGATTACGTTGGGATCAATTTTGGCGGGGGCTTCCATTGGTATGATTACTCTGCCTGTTTTTGCCGCCAAAAAAATGCGGCGGATAGTATTGGTTGATTTATTGGTGGTCTCCTTCATCCTGAGCTCGGTGCTTGGTGTGCGCGCCATACTGGGAATGAAACCGGCTATCAACAGGGATACATTCTCTCTTGCCGATTTCGTTATGGAAAACACATCTACTGATTCCCGCTATTTATTGATCGTTGGGCATGATGAGGCTGAGTGGTTCCCATATCTTTTGAGACGTGAACCGATGATCTCTCATTGGGGCAGTGAATGGTTGGGAACGTATGGCGAGCAGCTGGACTTGTTTAAGCGGGTGCTGCACTGCCAAGCGAAGCAAAGCGCTGACTGTGTTGAGTATCTCATCGGTGATATTGGTGAGCCTGATTTTTTAATTACAAAAAAAGAGGATACGCTTCTCAATGATCGGCTTGGACTAAAATATGAATTGAAGGTTGAAAAGCAATTTGAAGAATATCTCGTTTGGTATCGCAAATAAGTTCGTCGGCGGTATTTTACTTTATGTGTCATGTCTCCTGTCCTTGATGAAACCCGCATTGTTTCTAGAGCAGATAACTGATAGAAAGAGTACTGATTATTTTTTCTCCTTTCAAAAGCAGTCGTCACTTTTTATTACGCAG
>DYNZ01000236.1 GCA_020720805.1 Leptospira biflexa
CTGCCAACCCTTACTACTTGAGAATTATGCTGGGCCGGTTGATAGGAGATATCTGAACTTCTGGAAATAGGAAAACAGCCTGCCAACAAGAGATAAACCTGATGAGAAATTCAGGAAATTGTGCTATCATGAACTATGAAAAAGAATCTCCTCAGCCAGACAAACCCCTATTTGCGTGATAGAGAGAAGCGATTATCCGGCCTCATCGTTTCCGTGTGCTCGTCTTCTGCTATTGAGGGGATCGCTGCAACGCCCCTCATCAAAAGATATTTGTTGAATAAGGGGCACCTTCCTACTCCTCATACTCCTGCAACGAATGAGCAATAATATCAGTGAAGATATTGGCCATTGGCTTGTAATTGCGATCTAATCCTTGCCGAATTGCCGCAAAATATTCTTCCTGACGTTCTTTGTCAAATCCGCTGAAGTCAAGTAAAGGCAAACCTGCTTGCAGGGCCATCAATGTGGCAAGGAGTCGTGCTATCCTGCCATTTCCTTCCCGAAAGGGATGGATGAGAATAAGTTCCGTGTGAACAATTGCCAAAGCGAAAACGACTTCCTGGCGTGACTTGAAGATACAAGGGGTATATTTGGCCAAGATTTCTTTTTCGAAATCCGCCATCAACTGCGGAATATATGCCGGTGCCGCAAACATGAAATTCCCTTTGCTCATCATAACCTGACGATATTTCCCCGCCCACTCATACACCGACCCCAGCCATCTGCGGTGCATTTCTAAAATATCATCTGCGGAAAACTGACGGGTATTATCAAACTCATCCAGCAACTGATCTGTTATCTCAAAGAGCAGTTCTGTTTCGACTCGATCAATCTCCTTCTTCGTTGTGATACCCAGAAGATTTCGCAACACCTTGCCTTTTGACCCAAGCATATACTGGTCGTCGACCAAGCCAGATGTAGAATAACGGCCCTGTTTTTTCATGGTTTGATACTATTAGGAACTTTCGGAAGGATGACTGATCATGCTGTTATTCCAGACACACAATCCTTCCATGCGCCAGTTCACTCTACCAAAGGAGGAATGCCATGAAAGTATCAAGTGCTATCAATTTCTGTCTGCAATACCACAAAATCAGCTCAAGGGCCAACACGATCAAAAACTACACCTTTTTGCTCAGCAAATTTGGCATTGCCAACAATGACAGAGAAATGGAATCCATAGCAACTGAAGAAATCATTTCTTTCCTCGTAGGGTTGTCCGAGGGAAGAAAACAAAATACTAAACGATGCAGATACACAACTCTGTCGGCTTTCTTTAATCTGATTATCAATACGCTTTTACCTGAAATGCGAAACCCTTGTCAATCACCTGCCGCAAAGAGTCTTTTTCGCAAGCCCAAGACATCTCAATGTGCCATTTTTGATAAAGATACAATCGATGAAGCGATTTTCAGAACCTTGAAAATCCGTAACCGAATCATGCTTGAACTCATGGCCAGGGGCGGAATGAGAATCAGTGAGGTCCTTGGACTCAAGCCAGGAGACATTGACGACCAAAAGCTTCTGCTTCACTCCCCAAAAAGCGGTCGCGAGCAGGAGGTCGTATTTATCCCGAAAAAACTGAGCAAACGACTCTTGGATTATGTGAGGGCCAAAGACATTCAGCCGGATCAGAGAGTTTTCCCAATCACCTATGCAGGGGCAAGAAAGGTGGTGGCAAAAATTGGAGAAATGGTCGGGATTAAACTCCGGCCACACGATCTTCGACGGCATGCAGCGACCTATGCCTCACGATCAGGGGTGCCGATTGAAATTATCAGCAAAATAATACTCAGACATGCCGATTTATCAACTACCCAACGCTACCTTGGCAAGGTCTCCGATTGTGAGGCAATCAGGTGGATAGAAAATCTGCATGGTTAGTGTTGCTCTTAAAGCTACATGAGAAATATTGTTTATCAAGCGAGGACTTAGCTGTGATTTTTCCAATCATCACAACTGACAAACAATCACAGTGAATTGTCAGATCTGAAAAATTTTTTTTCCTACTATGTCATAAAACGTCATATCTGTCATGTTAAGTACCTCTA
>DYNZ01000079.1 GCA_020720805.1 Leptospira biflexa
GACATCGCTGGCATTGCCTTGCGATATCCGAAAACCAAAATGCCTTTAGTATAAAGAGAGTGGATAGACCAGCAACAAAAGAGGCGGGTATGAAAAGATTCTTTTTATTTTTAATATTGGCTCTGTTTGTGTTTTCCTGCCGCACGGCTGGAAAACAACCGGGCGATAAAATGGTTCATCTGTTGCCACCAAAGCCCGTAGTTTCCGACACCATTCTGAGCCGAACTGTGGTCATCCAGGCGGATGATAAAAGCGAAGAGAAACTGGGGCGATTTCCCTGGTCGCGTTCTCTGCTTGGAGAGCTATTGGACAAACTGGAAGATAGCAGGTTGATTCTCATTGATTTTGCACTGGACCGCAAGCAGGGCATTGTCTCGGACCTGAAGCTTTTAGAGTCTATGAGAAAAAGGAAAAACGTGATTGTGCTGGCACGTTTTCATGAGGAGGGAAGTACTACTGGCAGGGAGCTGGCGGGTCATGATTTGCCCTCCTTGTCTGGGTTTGAGACGGAAAAGAGGGCGTATAAAGCGCTGGTGCCCTATTTGGAGGTGTCGGACATTGCTCAGGGCATTGGCTTTTCTGGATGGGCTAAAACTTCGCAGGAAATCGCAAAATTCCCTTTAGTTGTCAATTTTGCTGGGGCAGTATATCCTACAGTCTCACTGGCTGTTCTCAAAGAGTATTTCCGCTTTAGCCGATCTGATTTCTCTTTGGCTGGGGATAGATTCTATATCCAGTTGCGCTCTATGCCGAGAAATTATTTGAACCATTTTCCGAACCAGTTTGTGGGGAAAGCGCCGCAGGTATTCTCGTTCAGCGATGTTCTGCTGGATAAGCATCCTGCAGAACTGTTTCAGAAAAAGATTGTCATCATCAGCTATGACTTTGCCAGACTGGGAAAAGTGCAGACAGATGATAAATTTTCATCTGTTTCTCCGGGAATATTGCAAGCTCAACGTATTGAGTCCCTGATAAGCTGGTATGAGGATCAGGTCAAAGGTAGATAATGGCTGCGTATCTCCGCAGGAACATAGATATATCGTTTTCGGTTGTAGTCCACATTGCTCAGTTGTCCTATGATAACTGATACCTCGGAAAGATCTTTTAACTGCTCTTCCTGCGGAATAAAGATTTTTATGCCCTGGTCATCCGAACTCTCAATGGGGTTTGGTGTATAGATTTTTCTGTGCGCTGAATCCTCGAGTAGATAGTATTCTGGATCAAAACCCTGCTCTGTTAGCTCCTGTCTCAGATTTTCTATGATATTCTGATCGGTTACCGGTATCGGCTTAAAAAGATTGCGGTAGAGAAACCGGCGTGAAAGGTCAGCCAGCACGGGATCTTCTCCAGCGGTAAAAATTTTAAGAAGCATATATACATCGGTCTCATCTAAATCGAGAAACCTTGGTAAAATGGCTGTCAGGTTGTCTGCGTGTATGGCTTCAAAAAGAAAAGAGAATCTGTTCGAAAGAAAATCGGATTTTTGAAAATCTTTGCTATGGGCTGCTGTTTGCCTTGCCCTTGTAAAGATCCTCTCCAGGAGGATCAGCATGCCCCGGCTTGTTTTGTGAAAATAGACATCCCAGTACATATAGAATCGCGCCAGCAGATACTCTTCTATGGTTGCCAGACCCTTTTCTAAAACGGCAAGTTGATCCTCCACAATGGTGAGAACAGAGATAATGCGCTGTAGGTCGAGAAAGCCGTAGTTGGCGCCTGTCATGTAGCTGTCCCGCACGATATAATCAAGACGATCCGCGTCAAGCTGGCTGGATATAATCGCGTTGCCAACTGGCCAAAAAAAGCGATGGGTAAGCAGGTCGACCACCTTTGCCGGCAGCTTGGAATCATAGGCGTGGAGGATATCGTGAATGCGACTTGGTCCCTGGATGATAGCTATGGAAAAGGCCTCATGACTGATCCCTGTGATCATCTCAAAATTATGGGAAAAGGGACCATGACCAATGTCATGGAGCAGCGCTGCTGCCAAAACAGGGATCTCCAGGGTTTCGCGAACATCGTTCTGGGAGAAAAGCCCTCTTTCCCAAAAGTGTTTTAGCATCGATTTGGCTGTGGCATAGGTTCCCAGGACATGAGTAAAACGTGAATGCTCAGCGCCTGGGTAGATATATTCCAGCGTTCCCAGTTGGCGGATGCGTCGTAGGCGCTGCATCTCCTGAGAATCGATAAGGTCCAGAAACAGTCTGTCGCGTTCATGGTGGAACTCGATAAATCCGTGAATGGGATCTTTGATCCAGAGGTTTTTCTGGTAGTTCGTGGTGCTGATTTTCATCGTTCTCCTGGTTTTCTGTGATCATCTTATTCCTGAGATGACCGGGTCTGTTAAGGCTGTTTTTTCCGAAATTTTCGGAAGTCAATATCCAGCCGGTTGATTTTATACTGCATGATCCGGTTTGTCGTTCCGAGCATAGCCGCTGCCTTGGCTTGATTTCCATCGCAGCTTTTCAACGCATCGATTATCAGCTCCTTCTCATAGGCCTGGACTTTGGTACGGAACAGATCCATAGACTGCTGTTCCGTCTCTTTGGAATCTTTCATCTGTAGGGATGGGGGTAAATCCTGATAGCGGATGACATTCTCCGTTGCGACAATGACAGCTCGTTCGATACAGTTCTCCAGCTCTCTGACATTGCCGGGCCAGTGGTAGGCCATGAGCGCGTCAATAGCCGCGGTGCTGATGCGCGTCACCTTTTTGTTCAAAAGACGGGAGTATTTTTCCACAAAGTAGTCAGCCAGTAGAATAATATCCGCACCGCGTTCGCGCAGGGAAGGAAGCTGAATGGGAAACACATTCAACCGATAAAAGAGATCGCTGCGAAACCGGCCTGATGCGACATCTTCTTCTAAATAACGATTGGTAGCGGCGATAATCCGGATGTCAATGGGAATGGTTTTATTCGAACCAATTCTCTGGATTTCGCGCTCCTGTAGAACCCGCAGGAGTTTGACCTGGGCCATCAAGGGGAGCTCTCCGATCTCATCTAGAAAGACGGTTCCCTGGTGACCGCTCTCCAGCTTACCAATTTTTTTTTCCACCGCTCCCGTGAATGCCCCCTTTTCATGGCCGAAAAGTTCAGACTCAATGAGGGATTCAGGTATAGCTCCGCAGTTGATGCGTACCAGGGTTTCATTTTTTCGTGGGCTGAGGATATGAATTGCTTCTGCGACCAGCTCCTTGCCAGTACCGGTCTCCCCTGTGATCAAGACAGTGGTGGGGCTATTGGCTACCTGGGAAACAAGCTGCTTGATTCCCTTTACCTTACTGGAGTTTCCGTAAATTTTGGTTAAAGCCTGGTCGCCCAAGAGGTTTTGGCGCAGGTAGATATTCTCTTTTTCTGTTTTAATTTGTTCGAGAAATGCGGCGACCAGAGAGGCGATGACCTGCAGCATTTTCAGTTCTGCGTCCAGGGTGTTGATGGAGATCTGGGCGTTATCAATGCTGATATCCACGGAGATGGTGCCAATAACCTCATTGTAATATTTGATGGGAACGCAGATAAAGGAGAGTTTGGCCAGATCAAGATTTTTCCTGGATCCGCTTCGGTTGAGAAAGAAGGGGACATCATCCAGTTGGGAAAAGGCCATGGGTACGCCATGCTCCGCTACTTTTCCCGTGATCCCCTCGCCAAGTTTGTATTTGATATTTTGATTGTCCGCGGTTTCAAAGCCGTGCCAGATATCGGCATGCAGCTCCCCCAGATCTTTATGGAAAATGGAGACCAGGCCGCGGCGCATTCCCATACGCTGGTCAAGGATTCTTAGCATCTCTTTCAGGGTTTTTTGGTGGGACTTGTTAAGAGAGACAAGTTCGGATATTTCCTGAAGGATATCTAAGTAAGTGCTTTCCATTTCCATAGGCGTGATTTGCAAAACCCCTTAAAAAATACAATTCTGTCGCATTTTTTGCACCTCCATTGGGTTGTCAATGAAAAGCTGCATTTATTCGAGGCCTCGGGTTATCATAGCGGCCATAGCCTTGATCCACAGGGGATCTTCATTTAGCGAGGGAATCCAAACAAATTCTCTGCCGCCATTCTCCAGATAATGGGAGCGCTCCTGGCGGTTGAGTTCTTCCAGGGTCTCCAGGTTGTCCACGACAAAGCAGGGAGCGGCAATAGCCAGGGGGTGGCCAGTGGAGGCAATGTCGCCAATGGCATCATGGGTGTACGGTTTGAGCCACTCTCCGCGTCCTAACCGGCTCTGGAAAGCGACCAGCCACTGTTTGTCAGCAAGTTTTAGCTGGCTGGCAATGCGCCCGGCCGTGTCAAAGCATTGGGCGCGGTAGCAGAATGAGTTATGGTCGCGATAATGGCTGCAGCAATCCTCTGATTGCATGCAGTGGATACGGTAGCGGTCCGCTTTGTAGATCTGGCGCATAGGCAGGCCGTGAAAGCTAAATAAGATAATAAAATCTTCGATTCGTTTTTTCTGCTGCTTAAAGGTGGCTTCGATTTTAGCAGCCATTGCTTTGATAAAATCGGGATGGTCATAGAATGGCGGCAGAATGCGCAAAGCGGGGATATTGACCTTGCGTCCTGTTAAAGAAAAAATTTTCTCATAAATGCTGCCAACTGTTGCTGATGCGTACAGGGGAAACAACGGTAAGACCGTAACCTGACGAATTCCATTATCTGAAAATTTTTCGAACAGGCGCTTTAAGCTTGGTTCGCGGTAGCGCATGGCAATTTCGACATGGTACAGCCCATTTTTTTTGCTGTCCAGAAAATCCTGGAGCTTCTCCTTGACGATCTCTGTTTTGGAGATTTGCGGGGCGCCATATTCGGTCCAGATCTCCTGATACATTCGCAAGGTTTTGCGATAGCGAAAGGGGATGATCAAATAGTTCACCAGCAAGTAGCGGAAGAAGCCAGGGATATCGATCACCCTTGGATCGTTAAGAAATTCTGTCAGATAGCGTTTGATCTCCTTTTTCATTGGTTCATAGGGTGAACCCATATTTACAAGAAGGATAATATGCTGATTATGGTTCATGACATACTCCGCTTTTCTGTTGTTACAATGTGCTGCTTTGGCCTCACAA
Organism: Leptospira biflexa; assembly: GCA_020720805.1. Taxonomy (GTDB): domain Bacteria; phylum Spirochaetota; class DYNZ01; order DYNZ01; family DYNZ01; genus DYNZ01. The sequence goes on from DYNZ01000079.1 coordinate 5,063, forward strand.
TTCATAACAGGATGAAAAAAAATGCAACGTGATTTTTACGAATAGAGGGAAATATCTGATAGACAAACCAATTTCTCCTGTAAGTATCGGAAGAAAGCAATGGTCGCTGTTTTTTTTCGTCAGCGGGAAGTCAATAAAATTATCTGCGGAGGTAACAATGAAAGCTGCCCTATTACTATCAGGTTCCGGAGTTTATGATGGATCCGAAATTCATGAAGCCGTACTTTCTCTATTGGCTCTTCAGGAAGAGGGTTTCACGGTTCAGCCTTGTGCTCCTGATATCGATCAATATCATGTTATCAATCATACCACAGGCACGGAACAGACTGAAAAACGAAATGTGTTTTTTGAATCGGCGCGTATCGCCCGGGGGAATATAAAAAAATTGGAAGAGATTCGTGTTGGTGACTTTAACGCGCTGGTGATGCCGGGCGGTTTTGGCGCTGCTAAGAATCTCACTACCTGGGCCTTCCAAGGACCTGAGGCCACCATTGTTCCTGAGGTAAAGAGCCTGATTCTTGATTTCTTAAAGGCAAAAAAACCAATCCTGGCAATGTGCATCTCTCCCGTTGTGGTAGCTTTGGCGCTGAAAGATAGCGGAATATCCGCGAATCTAACTGTCGGTACCACAGAGGAAAAGACGCCATACGATATTCCGGCCATTGGTCAGGGTATGGCCTCTCTGGGCGCGCAGGTTTCCATGAAGAGGGTAAACGAATTTCTCTTTGACGAGAAGAACAAGATCATAACCACACCGTGCTATATGCAGGATGCCCAGATTATGGAGATCCGTAATGGAATATTACAGGCCGTCCGAAAATTAAAGCAGCTTGTGGTTTAAGGAGAGGTCCTGCTGCTATGAAAGAGAGCTCTAAACGCTTTGCCCAGTCCTTATTTGACGAGATCCAGTCACAGGATGACGACAAGGATGGCAGTTTTCAAATCGAAAACCATGGTGGCAGGGCTATGCTGAGCGTATTCCCGCCGAAAGCGATTGGCGGACAAGGTGTCACACTAGAGGCGGTTCGTAAGCGGCTGCAACTGCTAAAAATCGTGGATGTCGATGAGGGCAAACTGGAGGATATCCTGCTTCGATCGGATGGAGTCGCTCACGAGATCGGTCGTTGGGCTGGCGGTAAGGCTGAGGCTGCCAGCGCGGTAGTACGAATAACCCCCGATAAAATGAAAGCTTTGTTGACCATGAGCCCTCCTATCAACGGTGGTCTGCCGATGACGAAAGAGAGGCTTTTCCGCATTCTGGAGGCAAACCATGTCAGCTATGGTATCATGGGGCAGACCTTGTCAGAGTTAGTCGTGAATCCGCGTTACCATGAGGAGGTGGTCGTTGCACAGGGGTTGGCTCCGCGTAACGGTCGCGCAGGGTATGTTAAAGTGTTGTTTGATCATGAAGCCAAGGGCGAACTCCATGAGGATGAGCAGGGAAGGGTTGATTTCAAGGAGATTCATATTGTAAAAAGCGTGCCGCAGGGGAGCATCCTAGCAGAGATGATTGATCCGGAGCCAGGTCAGGATGGTATGGATATAACAGGTGCTTTGCTGCCGGCTTACGAAGGAAAGCGCTCAGAGTGGAAACTGGGTAGCAATGTCAAGCTGTCGGACGATGGACGAAGTTTGCTTGCTGTGATAACGGGCAGACCTCTTCTTGATCGCTATGGTATCATTCGTGTGGACGAGGTGGTTCGCCTGGAGCAGGTGGATTACTCCACGGGAAATATCGATTTTCCTGGAACTATCATTGTGGAAAAAAGGATCGCTGATGGTTTTAAATTAGAAACCTCTGGTTCTATCATCGTTGAAAAGAGTATGGGCAAAGCCTTTCTTCGAGCAAAAGGTGATATCGTCCTGAGCGGCGGTTTTATGGGGCATGATGAGGGTGTTATTGAGAGCGAAGGCGATATCTATGCCCGATTTGTGGAGAGGGGACGCCTGCGCGCCGGAGGCAGTATTTTGATCAAGGATGCAAGCATGCATTCAGAATTGATTGCCGGTGAGAGTATCATTATACGCGGCGGCCGCGGCGATCTGATCGGCGGGAAGGGTGTTGCCGGAAAATTTATTGTGTGCAATAAATTGGGGGCTGTTGTTGAGACAAAGACTCAACTGGTTGTCGGTTCGCCGCCGGATCTGATGGAGGAACTTCACAAATTACAGGATGAGATAAACAAACGCCAGGATATATTAAATAAGGTGTACCATACCCTAAAGCCCCTTGAAAAGAGTCGGGAGAAACGGGTATTAAAACCAGAAGAGCAGGAGATGCTGGAAAAGCTGCGTGAAGTCGAAAAAAAATACCGACCAATGCTGGAAAACAGCCAGCAGCAGTATGAAGCCGCAGTAAACTCTTTTGAACCAGCACCAGGCGCCTTTGTGGGCGTACTCAATGAGATGTACCATGGCGTAGAGATTGTGTTTGGACACAATCGAATCTTTCGAACTCCCTTGCGTCCTTTGGGCGGGAAAACCTATCTTCATTTGGATAAAGACGGTACAGTACGCCAGGCATCTAAGCCACCCTATCAGAAAAGTGACGATAAGGATATATGGGAGAGCTATGAAGTGAATGCACCTCCTGTTCAGGATATCCTGGATAAGCAGAAGCAGTCCAAAAACTAAAACTTACAGAAATCATTACCGTATCCATTATATGACCATTCAGGAGAGGTTATGGTTCATATTCAGGCAATTCTTCCGGTGTTTATGTTGATTCTTGCCGGTTACACATTTTTTCGCATAGGCTTTCCAGAAAGAACTTTTTGGAGTCAGGCTGCGCGGTTTACCTATTTTGTCTTTTTCCCTGTACTTGTTTTCCATAAGCTTGCGCAGGCTCAGTTTCAATGGCAATCGTACCAGACTCTTGCTTTGGCGCTGCTTCCAATTCTTCTCGCCATGGTAGTCCTTCTATTGATCATGAAGCCTTTTCTTCCGGCTACGGGTTCTGAATTCACCTCCCTGTTTCAGGGTGGGATCCGGTTTAATACATACATTGCCCTTGCTGCAGCTATGACCATTTTTGGTTCGGAAATGTTTGCTCTAGCGACCCTGGCTATCTCCATGCTGATTCCTCTGGTGAATCTGTTCTGTGTGCTGATTCTAGCCTTTTGGGGAAGAAAACGTCCATCGGAAAGATCGATCATTAAGCAAATTTTGATAGCTATCGCAGGTAATCCATTAATTATCGCGGCACTTTCAGGATTAGCTGTAAATGTATCCGGAGTGCCGATTCCTGCTGTTGTAGCCGAGATTCTACGTATAATGGAAAGGCCAGCCCTGACGCTTGGTTTACTGACTGTAGGAGCTGGACTGCAATGGAGATCCATGATGCAGGCAAAAATGCTGGTCTTATTCGGGACCGCTGTTAAAATGCTTATTTACCCTGCCCTGACAATCACAGGTCTATGGATTTTCTCGATACAGGGGAATTATGCCCAGATTGCCATTCTTTTTGCTACTTTGCCCACAGCTCCCTCTGCGTATATCCTGGCTCAGGAGATGGGTGGGGATACAGAGTTGATGGCATCTTTATTAACGATGCAAACGTTAGCCTCCATGTTGATTATGCCCCTTGGTCCCTGGCTGTTCTCATTTCTTCTATCGTTTTAAGTATGAAAAAGAGCATTGGTTCACCTTTCCTAATTTAATCGATTAATTATTGAAAAAATTTGACTGCTCAGGGCACAATAGAAGGATGGCTTTTTGCTGGTAATCCGGGGTGATGCTATTGCAAAATCCAATTCCTTTACAAAAATCAAAAATGCAATGGAGGCATGAATTGTGATCTGGTCTATAACGTTTATCTCGATTTTTTTTGTGGTGATGATAGCGATTGGTATCTGGGGTATGCGGAAAACCCGCACTGTGCAGGACTACTTTTTAGGGGGTAGAGAGATCGGCGCATGGGTTTCTGCCTTTGCCTATGGTACCTCCTATTTTTCAGCGGTACTCTTTATTGGGTTTGCCGGAAAACTGGGTTGGGTTTTTGGGCTGTATGTTTTATGGATCTCTCTGGGCAATTCCCTGTTCGGCGCGCTACTGGCTTGGCTGATTCTAGGACGGCGCACGCGCAGAATGACGCAAAATCTGAATGTCATGACTATGCCAGAATTTTTAGAGGCGCGATACCAAAGTCCTTTACTCAAGATTGTAGCGGCAGTGATTATCTTTATTTTTCTATTACCATACTCTGCTTCTGTTTTTAAGGGTTAGGGCATCTGTTTCAGATCAATTTTGATATCTCCTATGACCTGGCGCTATTTATCATGGTGTTGATAACGGGAGTGTACCTTGTTTTAGGAGGCTACTTTGCCGTTACGATGACAGATTTTATCCAGGGGTTAATCATGATAGTAGGCTCTTTGCTGATGGTCGCAGTACTGGTAGGTAAAGCTGGGGGTTGGGCTGAGGTTCTCAACAAATTACCGCAGGCGTACGCTACCCATATTCCTGCTTTTACAACGGATATGGTGATCATGCTGGTGGCATTGGTGTTTATGACATCCTTTGGCACCTGGGGCTTGCCACAGATGGTACAGAAATTTTATGCCATAAAAAATGAGTCCATGATCCTCAAGGCAGCTATTGTTACGACGTTATTTTCTATAATCATTGTATTTGCTGCCTATTTCAATGGAGCCCTGTCCCATCTGTTTTTTAATGCGCCGCCATTGCTTGCAGGAAAGCCCGATTTTGATCGATTGATTCCCGATTTACTGCATAAATTTTTGCCAGATACGTTAATGGCCGTAATTCTTCTATTGGTATTATCTGCATCAATGTCCACTTTGTCGTCACTTGTTTTGGTGAGTTCATCGGCAGTGGCGATAGATCTTTACCAGGGAAGGCTTCATCCGGAAGTAAAAAAAGAGCGATTGCTTTTTCTCATGCGGGCATTAAGTGGCGTCTTTGTGCTGCTTTCATTTTTTATTGCCAAATATGAATTTGCTATCATCATAACGCTCATGTCGTTATCCTGGGGTGCTGTAGCTGGCTCCTTTATGGCACCATTTTTGTATGGTCTCTTTTGGAAAAAAACTACCAGAGCAGGAGCGATTGCCGGAGTGCTGAGCGGACTAACATTGGCGGTGTCTCTTTTTTTCATTCTTGGTCCCGCAAAATCGCCGATATCCGCGTCAATTGCCATGATCGTTCCTTTTGCGGTTGTGCCATTTGTAAGCTTTTTTACAAAGCAGCCGGACTCAGAACTTATTGCACAAGCATTTTCTTCAGAAAAGGTGTGATGGCTTGCTGCCAATCCAAAGATACTCTGGATGCCCTTTTGGGGTCTCCAGAGTTACAAGTACAGCAATATTCTCAAGGCATCGTAAACGGGTAAACGCGACTCGCTCATGGGCAATCAAGTCAATGAAGCCATCCTCTTTTTAATTCTCAACCGACGGATGAAAGGCGCGCAAAATATCATGATACATAGGATTAAAAAGGATTTCTCGCACAAGAATCTGCTCCTTTTTGTCGAGGAAAAGCTCCTTTTTTTCCAAAAGGTGGGAAATATTATGTTTCTCTTTTAATTTGAGAAGTTCGTGAATCAGAAATCGGATGCGCGTATTGTTGATAGCACCGCGTTTGTGCGATGACTCTTCTAATAATGAAGAAGTTATCGCAATTTTTTTTATTCGCTCCATTTCCACAATATCCGCCTCAAAATGGCGGGTGAAGCTGTCAGCAAGATCTCCGCTGTCAAAGAGATGAAGATGCATGATCATATAGGTGAATAATTCTGGATTACGCAAAATGATATACTTAGCCTCCTCTTTGGGGATTGCGTGAAATTTATGGATAAATGAACGCAAATCTTTTTTTTGTTCAAAGAAAATGGTTAGATCATCCCCCTTGAGTTTCGTCAAAAGGTAGTAGCTTAAATACGTATCTCTGGAGATTACAGAAGAGTTTAATAATAGATTTCTAATTTTCTGTGGCGGAAAGAAAAAGAATACTTCGTCGATGATATAAACTGCTGGATTTTTTGCTTTTTCGTTTGTGGTGCTAAATCCCCATAAAATGAGGCTCTCCAGAAGCAGATTGGGAGTGCTCTCGTGAGCCAGCAGCTCCTGGATGCGAGGGATGTCCTTGAATAATACCAGGTAATAGTTGAAAGAGTGCAGTAGGCTGCTATCATCATTTTGTATCAGGTTGCAGGAAAATGAGATAAACTCCTCTATGGAGATGTTTTCGAGGATTTCGCGTATTTGATTAATAAACATCCCCTTTTGATCGCCTAATAATTTTTTAAGAAAATAGGAATCCGAAAGTTCTATTGTTTCAATATTTATCTTACACTGACACATACTATTTCCGTTGCATGTTAAACGTTTTTTCTATAATCTATATTTTGATGAAACCTATCGTTCATCAGTGCTAATTTACATTTTTTTCCATTTCAATTTGATGAAGAATTGAAAAAAAATATGTGCAATCAAAAAATATCATTTATCTTTCCTGGTTTCGATGGGATCGAAAGATTGATTGTTTTGTGCAATGAAAGTGTTAGGAATATTCGATGTCCTGATGAATCAGGAGAGCCGATCGCCAGAGTGCAGTGATCCTGAAACTTGCATGTTGATGGAATTTCGGTTCCCGCTCAAGTATACTAAAGGCATTTTGGTTTTCGGATATCGCAAGGCAATGCCAGCGATGTCGATGCACCCTTTAGCCAGTATTTACTGTTTGCAATGGACTTTGTGCCTAAAGGTCGTT
>DYNZ01000237.1 GCA_020720805.1 Leptospira biflexa
TAAATTTCAACCAAAGAACCGTCTTGATACCACACATTGCTTAAAAAGAGAAAGAAAACGGCGCTAACAGAAAATTATCGCCCAGGGGCAAATTATCATATTTCAGCAATGTCGCATAATGTATATTATGTTTAGTTTTATATTAATCCGATAATTCAAAATAATAATTGAAAACAATAATGTTATTTCTCGCTATTCTCCCTTCCTGGTTTTCCCTTCAGTCTGTATCCCCACAACCCGCACCTCCCATGAGATCGTATCACGAAAACGATTAATCATGGGCGTATAGGCAATGATGGGCGCCTTTTCATGGCGAAGTTGCTGCTGTAATGATCCCAGTCCAAATCCGATCCCTTTATGCCTTTCTTTATTCTCCCGTAATGTCAATTTGAGATGGACGCCAGCATTGCCGACTGCCTTTAACTCATTGACTTGTGCTTTTTGCGTGTAAAAAACCGGTTTTCTATTGCCGGGCCCAAAGGGTTCCAGCAGTGTCAACTGCTGACAAAAGTACTCAGACATAATGTCATCAAGATTGGATTCAAGATCAATTTCCAGTGTTTTTTCAACATGTTCAAAGCCTTTCTGCCTTTCTATTTCCCTATTCATTTTCAGAACAAAAAGCTCGAATTGCTCATCCTCAAGTGACAGGCCAACCGCCATTTCGTGACCGCCATAACGAAGAATGCATTCGGAGCAATTTTCCAGGGCCTTATGGATATTGATTCCCGGGACTGAGCGACCAGATCCTTTGAGTATCAGCCGCCCTTTTTCATCTCTTTTTTGACCAAAAAGAATGACCGGCAGATGGAATTTTTCCACCATCTTTGAGGCGACAATGCCTAATACTCCGTGATGGTACCCTCCCTTGATTATCAGGCAGTGCGGTTGCTCGTCGGCTACTGTCTCTGGTATTGATGCCGCTGCCTGTTGATAAGTCTCCTGCCCGATTTTCTTCCTTTTATCATTTAATTCAGAGAGTTGCCTGGCCATCACCAGAGCTTCTCGTTCGTCTGTAGATAAAAACAGACGAACGGCGAGTTCAGCTTCTGCCAGTCTGCCGGCGGCATTAATCATCGGGGCAAGAACAAAGCCAATATCTTCAGAACTGATGGGGGTCAGCGCCTTCTTTTTACTGGTGCAGAACCCTGTCATCTGTAACAGGGCCTGAATCCCGCATCTTTTCTGCTGTTCAATAATTTCCGTACCAGCCTTGACCAGCGCCCTGTTGATTTGACCCAGGTCAACCATGTCGGCAATGGTTCCTAATGCCACTAAATCCAGGAGATCACGAACAACAGGCTCGGGGCGCTGGGCATGAAAAAATCCTTTTTCCCGGAGATGCTGACGAATGCCGCAGGCCAGATAAAAGGCCACGCCAACCCCAGCCAGTTCTTCAGTGGGAAATGGGCAATCGGCCTGCTTGGGATTCAGGACGGCCTCAGCCACCTGAACGATCTCGGGTGGTTCATGATGATCGGTGACAATTACCTGGAACCCCAGTTTCTGGGCCGCCAGAATCTCCTGCTGGGCGGAAATGCCGCAATCAACGGTAATGAGCAGCTTTTTGCCCGGTTCATCGGCGGTGGTCAGGGATTGCAGGATATCAAGATGCAATCCATAGCCGTGGGTCATCCGGTTGGGGATGAAAAATGAAACGGCAACACCAAGATCCTGAAAAAATGAGACTAAAAGAGCGGTGCCGGTTATCCCATCCACATCGTAATCACCCCAGATGACAATGGGAGTACCATTAAAAATAGCCTCGTCAACCAGAGCAACAGCCTCTCGCATCCCTTTCATGAGTAAAGGGGCGGGTAAAGAAGAGAGTTGGGGCGCGAGAAACGCCTCTATTTCTTCCTGCTTCCGCAGGCCGCGCTGGGCCAAAAGTTGCGTGATGACCGGATGCAGTTTTCTCTGGCCGGAGGCAATATCCAGATCAGGGCTGATGGAGCGCTTCTCCCCTATTTTCCACAAACTCATTATTTACTCGAATAAAGATTAAGATTTAAGATTATT
>DYNZ01000238.1 GCA_020720805.1 Leptospira biflexa
GCTTAAAATAGGTCCGAGGGTTCTGCAAACTCTAACGGAATAAGGGACAATTTCAACGAAGAAGCCAATACCCCAGCCAATATCGACTATCGAATTATCTTTCAGCCAAAGAGCTATGGCAAAGAGAATGGACATATAGAGCCAAATGGCGAGAGCTGTGATTAGAAAAAGATCCCAAAACATTGTTTACTCCATCATGATTGCGACGGCACATGCACCAATTCCATTATGGACTCCAATGACCGGAGCCACATCGATAATATAGGAAGCAGGCTGTCCAAGACTTTTTTCTAACCGTTGAGCATATTCCTGTGCGCGTGTGAAGGCCTCGACATGAACAATGGCATATTTCCACATCTGGGCGCGAGAGGCAATTTCTTCGAGAATGCCGACGATTTTTTGCATATTTTGTGTGCGGCTAAAACTTTTTGCATAGATGACCGCCTTTCCATTCTGATCCAGGCTTACGATTGGCTTAAGATGCAGAAGCTTTGCTATCCATCCTTTCATGGGACTAATTCTACCCCCCTTTACCATATATTTTAGGGTGTTGATGTCAACAAATACCTTTACCTTTTCAATCCATTCAGGGATCTTTTTCTGGAGCATCTCCATGGAATCGCCATTTGCAATAGCTTGAGCAATTCTCAAAACAAGCAGCCCCTGACTCACGGATAGATTTTTAGAGTCCACTGTGAAAATATTGTGATCTGGCAAAGTATTGGCCACCTGAGTTGCAATTTGATAGCTGCCGCTCAACTGTGACGAGATGTGGATGGAGATGATATCATGAAAGTAGGTTCCTAGAAAGGAGTAGAGGCTTTGAACTGCTTTTATTCCTGGTTGTGCACTTTTGGGAAATTCTTTACTGGTTTGCAGAAGTTCGTAGAAACGAGATGGGGTAATTGTAACCTTGTCAAGATACTGTGTTTGGCCAAAGAGAATGTAGAAAGGAATTTTTTGAATCTGGTAAGCAGATATGTACTCTTCAGGCAGATCGCAGGCAGTATCTGTAACGAGGGCGATGGGATATTTGCGGAAATAGACAATTTTCTGTTGAGCAACCATATCATCCACTTTTATGGAGAGAATGGTGGCTTGGTCATGGAGTGCAGAAAAGAGATCTGCTGGTCTATTTGTGTGCACATGAAAGCGTATTTTGTCCTTGGTGCCGGCAAATACAATAGAATCACCAAAATTTTGCAGGATTTTTTTTAGTTCATACAAGGATAACGAAATATTGGTCAGGATTGCTTCTGTGCAAAATTGGTGCTCTATAGGATTGGCATCGATTTTCAACCTATGATCCATTTTGTCATGATGGAGGGCTGCAGCGATCTCCCTGTTTTGCGTGACCAACGTACGTAAATTCCCGCTTTGAAGAAAAGCGGCAATCGCTTTCAGAAAAAAAAGAAACCCTAAAGCACCGGCATCGACTACATCTGCCTTTTTTAAAATAAGAAGCTCTTCCTTGGTTTTTAAAACAGCTTTTTCTGCAACATCAATAGATCTTTGAAAAATTGGTAAAAAATCATCATGCGTTTGTTTGGGAAAGGAATCAGCCCATCTCCTCATGACAGTAAGCATCGTTCCCTCGACGGGATTATCTATGGACAGATAAAGTTTCTGCATAGCAGTACGCAGGTGTTTGGCCAGGCCATTTGGTGATATTTTGGAGTCTTGCTTGATCTCTTCGAAGATACAAAAGATAAATTGTGCCAAAATCATTCCTGAATTTCCCCTTGCGCCATACAATGCCGCATCAGAAATGGAAGCATAGGTATCTACAGGCTGGTTTGATAACTGGCTTTCATGGATGATAGCCAGTAAGGTAGAGGCCATATTTGTGCCAGTGTCGCCATCGCGGATTGGAAATACATTCATTTCATTTAATAAGTCCTTATGTTCAAAAATACCGCGGCTACCAATAAAAAAAAGATAAAAAATCCGCTTATGGTTGAGATAACGAATAGCCATTGGATCTACTCCTGTAGGCGAGCCTAATAGTT
>DYNZ01000017.1 GCA_020720805.1 Leptospira biflexa
CTGCTTCGACAAAGCTCAGCACGAGCCGCCATAACCGCGTCCTTATCGACCTTGGTATAAACGGTTGCAGGATATCCTGACTGCATGGCATTGCCTTGCAGTCGGATAATGCCATGCAGTGGTATTACCAACGTCCTTTTGGCACAAAGTCTATTGCAAACAGTATAAAAACTGCGGACCCTGTGATCCAGAGCCGCGCAGTTCGTCTGTTATGGTTGTACTTAATCGGGAATTTGATCCACTTCGACAACCTTGGCTAGTATATCATTTACAGTCACAATGATATACTCTTTGCCACCTACATTGACCTCTGTACCGGAATATTTGCGGAAGAGTACACGGTCGCCGACGGCCAACTGCGCCTGGGCGTCAGTGGATAGAGCGGCTACCACCCCTTCCTGCGGTTTTTCTTTGGCTGTATCCGGAATATAGATACCGCCAGCGGTTTTTTCTATGGCGTCATCTGCAAGTTGAATCGCCACGTTGTCATTGATAGGTTGAATACCTTTCATTCGCTTACCTCGTAAATATTAGTATTAGGCTGTTGTGTATGGCTCTGCTTTTGTTACGGTTCAGCGGATCCATATTTATACCATCAAAAAGCGGTAGCGTCATGGAGAGCCACCACTTTTTTTCAGAAAAGATAACCAATTAAACCGAAAAGCACTTTCTGATGTTGTATACCTTAAGCTGAAATACCTAGTAGTTTGTCAATTTTTTTTTGGTCAAACCCCATGATATGCTGACCATTGATATAGGATTGCGGAACTCCTGTTTGACCGGTTTTTTTCATCAGGTCATCCGCTGCCTTGCTGTCTTTGGATACGTCGATATCTCTGTAAGGGAAACCATGTTTATCCAGGTGTTTTTTCAGCTTCACACAATAGGTGCAGGTGGGCGTACTGTACACGATGATATTTGGTTTGGCATTTTGTTGACCATCTTTGGCTTTTGGCATAAACAGCGTCTCTCCTGAAAGTATATTCTTGTAGTAATCTTTATTTTGCTCGCCCTGAACCCATTCCACAGGCTGTTTATCACGGAATATGACCATTGTGGGAACATTTTTCACGTTGTATTTTTTGTGCAGTTCTTTTATCTGGCTGACATTCACGTGATAAATGGGAACATTGCTGACCTCTGTGGAAACCTGTTTCACTGTTTCCAGGGTCTTTTGTGAAACGGAAGAGAAATCTCCGTGAAAGAAAAGAGCAACTGTCTCAGGATTTTTATCCAAGATCTGCTCAAATTCGGTGCTTGTGTTGATAGCGGCTACCATGCGTATCGTTCCTCGTGCCTCATTGATGAAGTGTAGTATGATATAGTAAAAATACTGGGATAGTCCCCAAATGCCAACCGATTTTGGCTAAAAATTACGATATTTGATTATTTCGATTATTGAATATTTTGGAGAGTCAGGTTGTCTCTATCCGGAGAAAATGGGCTGGCACTTTTTTTTGAGCACTCCTTTTCCGGTAAGAGGATCCCTAGGTGTAAACCATGATGCAGAGCCATGAAACCCCTTCCCCAGACCAGGAGCCAGTAAGCGTAAGCCATCTGGCTCACCATATCAAAAAGATGCTTGAGGAGAATCCGCTCCTGCGTCAGATATGGGTACGCGGCGAGACCAGCCGAGTCACCTACCACTCCTCAGGCCATCTCTATTTCAGCCTAAAAGATGAGAGTGCGGTGATTAATGCGGTGATGTGGAAATCTCAGGTCGCGAAAACCAATTTTCGTCTGAATGAAGGGATGGATGTCATAGTCCTGGCTGGAGTCACCACCTTTCCCCGCAATAGCAGTTACCAGTTGCAGATTCTTCAGGTGATACCTGCTGGCGTGGGAAAACTGCAGCAGCGTATCCAGGAGGTGAAGATTCGCCTCATGGAGGAGGGGCTGTTTCGCGACGATCGCAAAAAAACGATTCCCTTTTTACCCCGTCGCGTGGGCGTGGTCACATCTCCCACCGGAGCCGCCCTGCGCGATGTGATTCGCGTGCTGCGCGCGCGCTACCCTACGTTGGATATTTTGATAGCTCCAACCGATGTGCAGGGAGAGGGTGCAGCCCTGTCGATTGTGCGCGCCCTGCAGGAGATCCAGAAGGTAGAGTGGGAAGTCGAGACGGTTATTTTGTGCAGAGGCGGTGGTTCCCTGGAGGATCTCATGGCTTTTAACGAAGAGATCGTGGTTAGGGCGGTTGCTGCCTGCCGCCTGCCTGTGATTACGGGAATTGGTCATGAAATTGATTTTACGCTGGCCGATTTTGCCGCCGATCGCCGCGCTGCCACGCCATCACAGGCCGCTGAATTTGCGGTACCTGATTTTGAAAGGCTGTCTCAGATGATTCTCGATAAGGAAAACAGGATTCGTGGAAAAATTGCCCAGAAAATCGGTGCCTACCAGGAGAAGATTCAGAAGCTGGCTAAAAATAAATTTTTTACAAATCCTGCCTTTTATATGCTCCAATTGGCTCAGCTTGTGGATGAAAACAGCGATAGGTTGCGCCAGGCAGCGCGGCGGCATATCAACGATAAGGCCTACACTCTGGAGCGGTTGAGCTCGGCCTTAATGCCCGCTATGCGCAGCCATGCGGCCAGATGGCAGCAGCGTTTTTCTCTGGCAGTGGAGCGCCTGGAAGGGGTGTCTCCTTTGCGCGCCCTCTCCCGGGGCTACGCCCTGGTGCAGAAGAGAAGCGGCGAGATTGTCAAATCCAAAAAGCAGATTCAAGCAGGGGAGAGTATCCAGGTGCAGGTTACGGATGCACGCCTGACATGTTTGCTGGAAAAAATTGAAGATAGAGAGATTGTTACATTTCGCAACAAGGATCAGAAAGGATAGGCCATGGCAGCCAAAAGAAAAGAGATAGGCTCGGATCGGGAAAAAGATATGGATATCCGAAGCAGCGAACTTAGCTTTGAGATAGCTTTATCGCGACTCGAGCAGATCGTAACCAAAATGGAAGAGAGCGATCTGCCACTCGATGAGGCGATGGAGGCCTATGAACAGGGCATTCTGTATATCCGCCATTGCCGAGCCAGATTGGAAGAGGCTCAGGAGCGCATCGAGATACTGGAAAAGAGTCCGGGAGAGAGCAAGGCTATTCGTAAGCGAGAGGTGAAGGTGAAGCAGGCCGAAAAAGAGCCTGTGCTAGATGACCAATTGCAGGGGACGCTGTTGGAGTTAGAGTGATGGCAGATCAAAAAATTGCAATAGCAAAAGAGGTTTTTTCGGTGCAGGCCAAGGCTCTTGAATTGACTGCGGAGCTTTTGGATCACAATTTTTCTGAGGCAGTAGATCTTTTTTACAAGACCAAAGGCCGAGTTGTGCTGACCGGTATGGGCAAATCCGGCATCATTGCCCAGAAGATCGCAGCGACTCTCTCCAGCACAGGCACACCTTCTGTATTTCTCCACCCTGCGGAAGCGGTTCATGGTGATCTTGGCATGATTCGCAAAGGGGATAGCGTTCTGGCTCTCTCCAACTCGGGCGAGACCAGGGAGATCCTGGCTATTGTCCCCTTTATCAAACAGGGAAAAAACCCTCTGGTTAGCATTACCGGGAATGCTGCGTCGAGCCTGGCGCAGGAGGCGGAGATTTCGCTCCTGTTTCGCATTCAAAAAGAGGGGTGTCCGCTGAACCTGGCGCCGATGGCATCGACCACGGCGACCCTTGCCTTGGGGGATGCGCTGGCTGCTGCCCTGATGGAAAAACGGAAATTTACCCCTAGGGATTTTTCGCAATATCACCCCCATGGCAGTTTGGGTCGAATGCTAACCTCAGTGGCAGAGGTGATGTACAAAGAGGAGGCTCCCACCGTGAAGCGGGAAACGCCAATGCCCGAGATTCTCGATCTGATGGTCACGCATAACCGGGGTGCTGTTTTAGTGGCCGGCAGCAGGGGTCATTTGCGGGGATTGATCTCTGATGGCGACCTCAAGAGGATTTTGCGGAAATTTGGTCCTCAGGCGTGGGATCAAAAGGCAGTGGATATCATGAATGAGACGCCGCGTTATATTTACGACACAATTCTGATCGCTGAGGCAATTGAGTTTATGCAGGCGAATAAAATTTCCGTACTGCCAGTATTGAAATCGGATAAAAAAATTGCCGGGTTGGTTCAGCTCCATGAACTGTTGAACTATAAGCCTTCCTGACACTGTCGCAACAGCGTCAGGAGAAAAATCAGGGGGGTTACTTTTTTTTCAGAACTTTATTAATCAGATCCGCCAGTGTCTGGAAGAAGTCGTTCTTACGCAGATGAACCTGAACTGTATCATCGCCATCCAGATAGGATTTGATATCGCTTTCGATGCGATATAGCGGCCCAGCCAGACGGTGCGAGTAAAATAGACCAAAAATGATGATTAATACAATATAAAAAGCGGAAACTAGAACCACAGGCTGCCAGAAGAGTTCAAACCGGTTAAAGGTCATCACCCTGGTAGGTTTGGCCATAAGTTTACCATCCTCTGTTTTCACAATCTCTGTCTCCTGCTTGGTGTAGATGCCGCCTTTAAATTTGGTCTGGCTGTAGTAGGTCAGTACACCTAGGGTAACAAGCAGACCAAAAACGATGACAGCGACAAAACTCAGGATAAATTTGGTCTGGAAGTGTTTATCGATATAATAATTGACCCGTATTTTTTTCTTGCCTTGATTTTGTTCCATATACTTTGACTTGATTCCTTACTTTTTAGTTAGATCCGTAGGGCGTTTATGAGAAAAGGTTTGCTTTTTATTCCCTGCCCAAGGCAGCTTTCCTGGTGACGAATCCAAAATCTATAGGGAAGGATCATCACGGGATCTTCTAAATACTTTACTTCTGAATGTTAAGTTAATTAGTCAACAAAAAATTCCTGCGGCCTGGCTTTCGGAAGCCTCACGGTAATAAGAATTAGGGAGCAATGCGGACACAAACAGATCAACATAGGGTTTTTGTGGATTTGCACTCTCAATTGGCTAAGCTTCACCCAGAATTAGCCGAATTTATTCACAAAAAAATGGAAACATCCGGGGCTGCATTTCTATTTGGTCACCCCTGCGAGTATGGTGATCCGTTGGCCTTGCCTGATATTTTTTCAGGGGTGCGTCTGCTACAGCAGGCGATCGTCCGGGGAGAGCTTATTTCTCTCTTTGGCGATAAGGATGTGGATGGCATCACAGCGATTGTCTCCTTTGTGCGGCTTCTTGAATCGATCCGCGAAAAGCAGCCCCAGTTGCGCTATGAAATCCTGGTCGAGGAAAATAGTGAGGCTGAGTATGGTCTCACCCAGGAAATTGTGGAGGAGGCTGTGGCGAATGGGTCGCGTCTCTTGGTTGCTCTGGATACGGGGACTTCAGATTTTGCCTCAGTTGCCAGAGCCAGAGAAGCTGGATTGGCTGTTCTGATTCTGGATCACCATGAAACCAAAGAGGAGCTGCCCCAGGCTGAGGCACTGATCAATCCAAAACGGCCTGATAGCGCTTATCCCTTTGCAGGGCTTTCCACAGCAGGTTTGGTATTCAAGTTTTTTCACGCCTTTTTTATTCTTAGCGCACCACGTCCGCTGCTGTTTCTGGAGTTTCGCCACGATGGGGAGCTGGAGCGCGCGGAGCTTTTGCACAACCAGCAGCTTTTGAAATTCTCTGATCGTCAAGATTTAGCAAAGATTCTGCCCGAGGTTGCAGCGTCAGAGCAGAGGCTAAGGGTGATCTGGAGCGGTCTGGAGAGGGCGCATGCCCTGCGCGCTTTGGAGGGTATCGCCGGATTTGAATCCTGCGAGTGGGAGGCCTGGAGCGGTCTAGTCAACAGATCCTTTCAGAGGAAAGTCGGCAGCACTATCTCCGGTTTTGATCTTTGGGGGAACGCCCTAACAGGCCTTGACTCCCAGAGGGAGTGGTTTGCCTCCCAGGAGGCTCATAGTTTGCGGGAGGCCTACCAGATACTCCAGATAACCGTTTCCGAAGCGATTTTTCAGCGCCTGCTGCCGATACTCCCCTTTGTGGCGATCGGAACACTGGCAGATCTAATGCCCCTGGTTCACGAAAACCGTATCTTTGTGCGCACAGGTCTCTATTACCTGCGCAGGCAATTGGAGGAGACTTTGCGGCACATGATCCAGGTCTCCGGATTGCTGCCGGCGCGGTTGCGCTCGCGCAATATCAGCTGGTCCCTTACGCCGGTGCTCAACTCGCCAGGGCGGATTGGTAATGGCATACAGACTTTGCGCTATTTTTTAAACCGGAAACCTGTAGAGCTCAACCGCGCCCTGGAAGAGCTTTTTTCTATTAACAGAGAGCGCAAGGATATGGTGGAGCAGGGGAAAATGAGGGCGCTGGATTTAATCTGCGGTCAGAGCGCAGACGATCAGGATTCCCAGGAGATGGGTTTTCTGGATAGCGGTCTGGCTATTGCCGTGCTATCCGGAATTCCGGTTGGTGTTAGCGGGCTGATCGCCAGCAGGGTCGCGGATCATTTTCGCCGACCGGCCACCATCCTGATCAGAAATGGCGACAAGGCGACCGGAAGCGCGCGCGCCTACCAGCAGGAGAATGTGTTGGCAATGGTGGACGCGGCAAAGCCAAAGCTGCTGCTCTATGGAGGTCACCATGAGGCTGCCGGTTTCAGTCTCCAGTGTCAGGATATTGAGTGGTTGCAGGCCTGTTACCGGGATTATGCAGCAGCCAATTTTGCTGATATCCGCAGGGAGTCCCCATTATGGGCACCTGAGCGCATTATTGAGTTGCCGATAGAGAAGATCACGCCGCAGTTGCTGGAGCAGCTTGATTGGCTGGAACCATTTGGTATTGGCAATGAAGAGCCGATTTTTCTGGTGCGTGGGCTTTCGTTGCAGGAGTATCGTCTGATGGGCAAGGGTCGTGAGCATATCAAGATTATTCATACCATGATTGGATCGGATAGCGCCTCCTTTTCCGTTCATGATACGCCACTGTTTTCTCCCCAGATTGAGGTGATCGGATGGAATTTGAGCCAGGAGGTGTTAGATTTCCGCAAGGAAAAGAAATTATTGAATTTCTACGCAGAAATGGACTTGAATAATTTTCGTAATAGTGTGAAAATAAATCTCTTTATAAAGGAAATTTTAAAGTGATTCATGGTTGTTGGTAAGCGTATGAAAAGAAAAAGTTTTTATGCTATAATTTTTTTATCATTTTGGCTGACTTCGTTTTTTTTGGTTGCACCTGGCGCTGCGCCAGCGCAGCAGCAAACCTTGGTTCAGGGTACAGTTATTAACGGCGTTACACGCCAGCCCACTGAGTTTGCCATTGTCGTTCTACTCGAGCAGAAGATCAAGGTGTACACAGACACCCAGGGGCGATTCAAGATTGCTGTGCCTGCCAGCGCGCCGCGCCAGCAGACCCTGCTGGTAAGCTCGGAAGGGATGAGGCGCTTTGAAAAGCAGATCGATATCGCAGATCAGGGGAATCATGAGATTGTGCTGGAGCCCGTCAGTGTGCGCGGATCTGCCCTTGAGGTTCACGACAGCAGGGATATCCAGAAGGTCTCCCGCCATACCATGACCGTCAAGCAGTTGAAGGAGGTTCCTGCCTCGTTTGGCGATGCCATCAACGCGCTTGCCTCCTTACCGGGCATCAATCGAACCAACGGTTTTTTTGGACCCCTGGTGGTGCGCGGCAGCAGTTTTATTGGAAATAACTATTTTCTAGATGGCATCCCCATTTACGATCCTATGCATTTTGGCGGCATCCACTCCGTTATCAACAACAATATGATGGAACAGATAGATATGTACGCCTCAGCCTTTCCTGTGCAGTTTGGCTCTGCCTACTCTTCGGTGATTGATATCCAGACCAAGGAAAAGGTAGAAAAGATGAGCGTCATCGCGGATATCAGCATTCTCTCCTCGTCCGTGCTGGTGGAACGCCCTTTTGGCGTTTATGAACCGGATGCGTTGGTAAAGGATGAGAAAAGCCGCCAGAACAGTAAAGGCTATATCATCGCCTCCGGGCGGTACAGTTACTACAGCCTCTTTTTACCGACGATCATCGATTGGATCACAGGGGATAAACCGGCATCAGTTCCCAGCTACTGGGATTACCAGCTAAAGCTAAAATATTTTTTGGCTAAAAATCATTCCCTCACCCTGCTGCTATTTGGCAGCGGCGATAAATTTGAGTTTATCGAAACCGACCAGATCAAAGTAGAGGAGGGGCAGGATCCGCTTCTGAAAGGAGTGGAGTTCAATTATGAAAAAAGTATCCACAGCCAGGGGCTCTATTATCTCTATCAACCATCGTCCCGATTTTCATCAAAAATTACACTCTACAACATGTTGAGTCAGAGCTATCAGTACATTAATTTTCCAGGCGAATCGGTAGCCGCGTGGGCGCAAAATATCTACGTGGATACCAGGCCGGATATCCTCGGATTGAAGAGTCAAAGTAAGGCCAATTTTTGGGAAGAGCTGTTTCATCTCAGCTGGGGTGTGGATTATACCTATTACTATTTTTCGTCAAAGGGAAAAACAGCCAGGGTGAATCAGACCAATACTGATTTCGATATAGGGGATGACGATCTCTATACTGAGGTCTTTATCAATGAAAGCGTCAGCAACCATGTGGTTGGCGCGTATCTTGAGGGAAAAATCAAGTACGCGGGGCTGGAGGCTGTGACAGGTGTGCGCAGCGATTACCTGGAGCGCGCCCGGCAGGCGACCTTTGATCCGCGCGGCCGCATCAGTTATGAGTTTCCTACAGGAACAACGATCTCCCTGGCAGGGGGGCATTACAGCTATTTTTTTCAGACAAACCGGTTTATTTTTGATACCTATGCCGATCTTGCCAAGCTGGGCAAAGAGCTGCAACCGGAGCAGGCTGTGCACCGTGTGGCAGGTATCGAGCAGCAATGGGGGTTGTACCATATTAAAATTGAGGGGTATTACAACACCTTTTCCAGCCTGGCAGTGGAGTACACTCATACAGATAGCGAAGGCAATACGCTCGCTGGTCTTAACTCGGGGCAGATTCGAGCAGGTGGTTTTGAGATTATGTTGCGGAAGGATCTTCGTGAAAACAGCAACGGTCTGTTTGGATGGATTAGCTATACCTACACCAGCTCCAAATACCGCTCTGGGTTGCCTACAGAAAACGGTTACCTGGGCGTTAGTACCAATATAGTCGGAGACCCTTACGGGAACCGCTGGGTTGATTACGACTATGAGCAGCCCCATTTTGTCAAATTGATCCTTGGGTATATTTGGGGGCGTCATACCCTTAGCAGTAAAATCCAATACTATAGCTCGCAGCCCTATACTCCGATCGTTTCTTCCGTTTCAGACGATGAATACACGACATTAACGGGATTGCCGCGCTATGTACCGATTCGTGGTGAAGTCAATTCGCGGCGGTTTGACGATCATTTCCAGATTGATCTCCGTTACAGCAACAAAAAACACTACCGCTGGGGATACGTAAGTTGGTATATCGAGGTAATCAATATTCTCAATAGCAAAGTGGCCAATGATGTCCAGTGGGATTCCCGTTATCCTTATAGCTCTACCAATCCAGAAATTAAAAAACCAGATGGCCTTGCCTTTTTTCCCTCCTTTGGCATCGAAGTAAAATTTTAAGGGATGAGTTTCTATATTGCCCGGTAAAAAAGAAAACCCTCCGAATGGAGGGTTTGTTAGGGTGATTGAGATGGATTTTATCTCATCTGTAGTTCTGTGATTCCAACGTACCGGTAGCCACCGCGCATTCTTAGCATCCAGTAGCGTCCCTGTATGCCATTGAGGGAGATTTGCGAGGTACCGCCGCTGCTCTGGAGCAGATCCTTGATCATGATCCAGGTATATCCATTCCATATCCAGAGGCTGTAGTTTTGCGGAAAGTAGGCGTCGCTCCAGGATATTGAAATCTCTGAGATGGATCTGCTCTGTCCGAGGTCTAGCTGTACCCACTCTTCCTGGTAGAAGCCGTTGTACAGAAAATTACTGATCCAGCGGCTGCTATCATTGCCGTCCTTCAGGTTTGTAACCGGATAGGCTGATTGGTAGTCTCTGTAATAGCTGGACGCGCTGGCGCTGGCGGTCAGTGCATAATTTGTCACAACAACCGGTGGTGTAGCAGAACAGCTATTATTGTTCCAATATCCGCCCGCGTTTGCGCAAGAAATTTCTGTCAAACAAAGATTCAAGTGGGTTGCATCGCACACTGGCGCCGGTGCGGTGCTATTGCACTGGTTATTGTACCAGTAACCACCGGAGTTCAGGCAGGTAGTTTCCGCTACGCACAGGTTGAGATGGGCGCTGTCACATACCGGATCTGTTCCCTGTTGGCTAGCGTTACACTGGTTGTTGTACCAGAAGCCGCCGGCAGAGCCGCAGGTGGTTTCGGAAACACATTGCTGCAGATTGGTAGCGCTGCACTGGGTATCCGTTGGGTTTCCGGAATTGTCCTGAAATTGTTCAGGAATAATTTCTCGGACTGCGGGGGCGTTGGAGTCGGGTTGAGGAATCATGCCAAACATCTCCTGAGGAAACATCGATCCAAGAAATTGCATCATTCCCTGGCAGGGGCTAAGTCTCCCTGACCGGCGCAGGCCATCAGTGATTGAAAAAAAGCGATGCCATAGGCGGTTGGCTGCATAGCTGACCCCTCTCCCTGCATTAGCATCGGCATAAATCTGCCGAAAAGGGCATTGGCCGGGTTGGCGGATTCTGGGTTTGGCATCTGGCTTGTGTCATAAACCGGAGCGATCCCTTTCATGAAGGCCTTGATTATGGCATAGTTGTTCAGGTATTTTTGGCTGGTGTGCTCCATGACCGCGCCGGTCTGGGTCTGCTGTTGACCGAGGAACACAAAGTTGAGTAGAGCCTGCTGCATATTGGAGTCCAGGGTCGAAAGGGTGTCCAAAAAGTTATTGGCCGCCGGAATATGCCGAAACATGGAGTAGAAAAATCTTTCATTGGCGGTTTCGTTGTCATCTGTGGAGCTGGATGTGCCGCCAAGATTGAAGAAGACCTTGGCAAACGGGCTGTTCGGTTGCATCTCGTTTTTTCCGTAGGTTTTCATCAGTTTGGAAATATTCTCCGTGGCGACCACAGAGCCAGTCATTGGCATGGTCATGGATCTGTAGAGAGAATCGTTTATCACATCAAAGAAAAAATTTGCCAGAGAAGAGTTTTTGACAGCAAGATCGGTAAACTCTTCGGTAAAAAGGGCGCTCACTTGCATAATATTGCCCATTTTTGCCAGAAGGGATGGATTGGCGCTAACTACCTTGATCATAGTGCTGACTAGGGCAGGATTGCCCTTGGCGCACCGGATCATCGCTACGGTGAGAGATGGGCTTTCGAGCACCTGGTTAAAAAACATTCCAGCGGCAGTATTCATCATATCACCGAAAAAGGGAATCCAGCTAAACATCTCAAACATCTGGAAACCCATACTGGATGCCATATTCATGATTTCTGCGCTACAAATATTTCCATCGGTGCTGGAACCTGTATCGGTGCCGGTGTCAGTGGATCCATCCGTGCTAGTAGTACTGTCGCTGCTGATGGAAGCGCTGCCGCCATTGTAAGACACAGTGACGGGTGTATCATTAGACGAGTAGTTAATACCTGTGAGCTGATCAACATAGATGAAGCTCTGGATTGTAGATTGCAGGGATGTGGATTTGCTTTTCATGGAAAAGACCAGGGAGCTGGCATTCTGATTGGAGATATCCCAATCCTTCACATCGAGGACAATATAACTATCCGGAAAAGAAAGGCGCTCAATTGAGGTTGCGCTGAAGTAGGTAAAGTCTATAAAATATTTTTTACTTTCACCAAATGAGAGCCATAGAGAGTTCTGGCGCGCATCTGTGGAGCTTACTTTAAACTTAACCTTGGAGCTAGAGCTGTAGTTATTTCTGTCATCTACATACCATACCTTGGTCTCTTCGGTAAGGCCATTTGCTTTCATGGCTTTATAGGAGATCCAGTAGAAGCCCTGGTCGCCCCAGGAGGTGCCCCACGAGTTAACCACTTTAAAGGCGCCTTTGCCGTCGGGTGTATCTTTATTGTCATCAAATCCGATGATCGCCTGGGCGTGGGCTCCTTTTTTTGTTCCGCTTTTGTTGGCAACGGCGTAGATATTGCCATAATTAGTAATATCAATAAAATTTTGATATATGGCAATGCCAAATACCACCATCTATCCGTTCAGCAGCATTTGCTTGATCTGGTTGAGTCCGCTATCAGTGGTTGTGCTGATTTCGTAAAATTCAGCGGTTCCAGCAACAGAGGTTCTCCGTTTGATCGCATCATCAAAAGCGGCTTCGCTTGGCCAGCTTTTGTAGTCATTTTCGTTGTAGGGCATTTTGTCAAGAGCTGCACAACCAAAGTCATTAAGTACCTTAAAGGCATCTTCGGGGCTGGAGCCGCCATCACTCTTTATCTGAATCAGATTGTAGATAAAGGATGGCGAGCAAATGTTTTCAGGTTTGCTTCTGTCGTTGATATCGGTACGGTTGTGTTCTTTATTTTCCTGGTAGGATTTATAATAGTAACCCCAGGCCCAGCCAACACAAGAGTTTTGGGTACCCTGGTTGCCAATAGGGGGCAGGAAATGAGAATTGTCCACTGAGGTGTTGACGCTCGCCTCGCCTGTAGAGCCTGAAACTGCATAACGTATCGATTCGTTAGCAGGCATAACAAGCTGAACCTGGTCGCCTTTCATGTCAGCGGGAATAATGAGTCCAGACTGGATAGTGGGTACTGTGGATTGGATGTAAGGGTCTAAGGAGTTATTTCCTGAACTGCAGGAAATTAGAAAAAGGGAGGCGGTAAGCAATGCTGTGAATGACAGTTTTACATTCATCTTTCTCCTCGTAACGAATTTATGTGAAAAAATTTTCACTTAGATGACAATACAATATAGGGGTTTCAATAAGTCAAATAACGTTTTGCAATATTGATAGATCGAAATATATAGATCATTGCATATAAACAAGCCTTGCATGATAACGTTATCAAAAGTGAGGGGAGCTTGTGAGTGGGTTCTGATGTTGAATGCAGGATTGGTGCGAATCGGCTGAAAGATCCTTGAAATTCGATCTGCACCTGTAAAGTTTTGAATCACCTGGGCATCTTTTATGCTTGGTTGAAATCGGTCAGCAGAGTTTTTTGATTGCAAAGGGAAAGCAAATTTCTTTTCAGTATATTTCATAATAATAAAGAAGAATCTGCTGTGCAGATTTTTTTCAATAGGGGCGGAAAGCGTATGAAACGATGGTGCATGATTATTTTTTTTTTCAGTCTGTTTTTGCTTGAGCCGCTTTCGGCAGCTCAGCATGGAGCTGTTCTTGTGCGTCCATTTCAAAACCTGGGGGGCAAAGAGTACGCCTGGCTCTCATCCGGAATTACAGATTCAGTTCTCTTTGATTTAAAAAATGTGCCTGGTTTGTATGTGATATCGGCGCAGGATCGCAAAGAGGCGCTCCAGGAGATCAGATTGGGTCAGACTGGCCTGCTGAATGACAGAACTATAACCGAAGCCGGTCGTATCACCGGAGCCAATATGATCCTGACTGGTAGTTATCAGATTGCTAGCGGTATTGTTCGCGTGAATGCCAGATTGGTATCTGTGGCTACAGCCAAGACCATTCGTGCTGTAAAATTGGATGGCACCATGGCAGATCTGTTTTCCCTGCAGGACAGAATCGTAGTCACCCTGTTTGAGAACGCGCAAGTGGGACAAAAATCTGCTCCACCTTTATCTGCATACCAGTGGTATGCCATGGGTCTGGAAATACGCCATTCCGACCCGGCACGCGGTGAAGAGTACTTTACAAAGGCCATAGAGATTGATCCAGATTATATTGATGCTTGGATCAAGCTGGGATACCAGCAGGGCAGGGTTTTTTCAAAATTTGATGATGCCATTGTCAGTCTGAAAACGGCTGAAAAGATTTTATTAAGAAAAAAAATGGATAAATCTGCAAAGTTCGCCTATCTAAAGATGAATCAAGGTATTTTGTATGGCGTGATGACTCGCTGGCAGGATGCAGGCTTTCAATATAGGTCGGCTCAGGATCTATATACCAGGCTCGGATTGCAATCCAGCAATGACTACTCCATATTGCTGACTAACCTGGCCGCATATAACCAGGAGACCGGCAGGCTTGACCAGGCAAAGGCCGTTTATGACGAAATTTTACGAATCCAGGGAGCCTCCGGAATGAACGCTTCCATACTGGCTGCTTCGAACTATTTAAACATGGGCAATCTTTATCAGATGAAAGGTGATTTGAGGTCGGCGCTTCGTTACTATGAAAAGGCGGAAAAAATCTGCCTGGCGCTAGGGATGACGGATTCAGGCCTTTATTCGATGATCCTGAACAACCTAGGGCTGATTCATTTTCATATGAAAAAAATTGATAAGGCTATGGCGCACTACACCAGATCCAGGAAGATCCGCGAAAATCTACAGCTACAAGAGACGAAGGAGTACGCTTCACTTTTGATGAACCAGGGAATTATTCATTCCATCAAAAAGGATTATAGCAGAGCGGAGGCAAATTTTTTTATGGCCATGAAAATCTACCAAAAGCTGGGACAGGGTGAATCCAAAACCTTCTCTTCTCTGCTATTGAATCTGGCTTCCGCTGCCATGGCACAAAAAAAATTTACAGAGGCGTACAGATACCTGCAGGAGTCGCGTGAGCTGAAAGAGAGACTCGGATTAGCGCGAACAGAGTCCTATGGGAATGTGATTCTCAATATGGGTGTCTATTATATATTAAAAGGAGAAAGTGAGAAAGCGAAGCCATTTTTGCGCCAGGCGCTGGAAATTTATCAGGCGGCAGGGTACCGGGGGCCGATGCGGCTAAGGGCGGAACAGCTGCTCAAGAAATATAGATAGCCAGCCCTGGTACCATGGAGATGAAGAGGAGGGGTGATGCGAAGCGATAATTATACTAAAGGTATTTTGGTTTTCGGATATCGCAAGGCAATGCCAGCGATGTCGACGCACCCTTTAGCCAGTATAAAACCCGAGAACCAAAGTGTTTCGAGTATATCATCTTAGTGAAAAAAATGAGAGAATGCTGATACTTCCATTGCTTTTCTGGGCTGCATGTTGTAAAGAGTCTCCAGATTTTCATTGGAGTTTTCATATGAAAAAAAGTATTTTTTATTCGCTGCCATAGGAGGTTTTTTACTGACAGGATGCGGAAATCAAAGGATTTCATATATCCTGAATATGGACGGTAGAATGTTGGATTATTGTAAAAATGCGGAGGCTGTGAAACTCTTTCCGGAAAATGGAGGGTTTCGTTTTAATTGCGGCAAAAATAAATCTGTGTATGTGACCTATGGAACCTTTAATGATCCTCTGAAAGGTTCTATAAAGTCTATCATGCTGAACGATTCTTCCAAAGGGTTGTACGGCACGACTGAGATGCTTTACCCTGCATACTATGCAAATACAAAAAATAAGAACACTCAATGTGAACAGGCAAAAAAGCTGAAAAGAAAAACCGGTGAGAAAATTTTTAATCTGAATTTTTTTCAGGAAATCGAATACAATACCTATAAGCTTAGGATGTCGAAGCCATGTGGAATGCTTTTTTTTACTATTGATTCAGCATATTAAAAACTTTTAAAAAAAAATTCTGTATAAACCTCCGAATCTGCTTCTGCTCGATCCAGATATATTCTTGTGCCATAAAAAGGTGTTCAGTTGCATAGCGTTAAACAAGGTGAGCGCCTGTTAGCTAAAATGCAGATTATATCGCTTCCTGCCATTGGGGATTATATGTTGTAGTTGAGCGCTTTGGCAATCTTTTTCATTCTTCTACCAGTTTCTCTTGGCCGTCTCTTCTGTTATAGCAGCAAATGCTGCTTTATTGCTGCCGTTACCTTCAAATGTGCGAATACCAAGCGTTTGCAGGTATTGGTAAAACGCCTCGTCACTTACACCATAGCTACCACCCAGATCATCTGCTCCATCCACTTTTGCTCCACTCGTTGTATCTGTGTACCCGTTTCGTGGGATGTCGTTCATGCGAACTATGTTCGCTCGCAGAATCTGGTCGCGGTGTTTGTCCCATGCGATAAAAAAATTTCGAAAAAAAGCCTCCTGCTTGGCTTCGCTGCTGTCGTTTAAGGCCGCCGTCTGGTAGCCAATTTCCTGGATGTAGATTGTCTTCCCTGGGAAGGCAAGAGCCATGTTTGTCGAGTTCCGTGAGTGGATGGGCTGGATCTTCTACGAGA
Source organism: Leptospira biflexa (assembly GCA_020720805.1). Classification (GTDB taxonomy): domain Bacteria; phylum Spirochaetota; class DYNZ01; order DYNZ01; family DYNZ01; genus DYNZ01. Next base: position 16,224 of record DYNZ01000017.1, read on the forward strand.
AAACCAGATTTCATTGGATAATATGTTATACCCACCGCGTCTACTTTGGTGGCCCAGTCGGTGATTTCTGGTTTATGGGAACTGCTATAGCCATCGAATGTAATGGTAAAACCGCATTTTACATTTGCATCAATGCTGTGAACATGGTTGCACGAGGATTCCAAAAAGGTTGTGTAATCGCTCCAGAAGTCAGTATCCTGAATTTGACTCCCTGGCAATCCAATAAGAGGGTTATAGTGATCAATTTCATTTCCTAAATGTAAGGATACAAGAATGTCTTTAAGTTTGACGGATGTCTCCACATTACCTGTGATATTGAGAACATAGCCAAGTAGGGCATTAAACCGTGCTGAAATAATAGAATCATTAAAACGGTTGTCCATTAGCTCTGTGGGAACAGTTTTGCCTGTTAAATCTACCGGACGAATTGTGAGGCTAATTTTAAGATTGTTAGCGACGCAAACATCTATGAACGACGCAAAAAAAGGATCGGTCATTGTTCCGGCAGAATAATCATCTCCTGAATCTGTTTCAATTGCCGTCCAAGTTACATGCAATCCAAAATACTGTGCGCCTAGCTGTTTCATATATGCGATGTTATCCGAAAAGCCAGAATTGTCCGATGCACCCGCTGCTGTCACGTTGAGAATATCAACACCGAGCATTCGATTACCCCGCGCTAAAGCTTCTACCGTTGGCGTGGTGGTCGTTCTGCTTTCGTCTAATGGTTTTGAGCATGAGGGTAGCAAAATAGCAAAAACCAATAAAAAACGTATCATATACTTTCCCTAAAAGATAATCATCTACAATGAAAATGTTGAAATATGGCAACTACTGTTATAATTGTATGTCCATTTTGCAAAATGGACATACAAACAGACAAGTTAGCTTAATCCAATACTGTGTTGAGTCAAGCTTTTTTGGCGGAAAAGCTAACGCAAGAGCCGTCATTCTAGAATTTAAATTTCCAAAATTTTGCGTAGAAAAAGAAAGTTTATTGTTTCATTGCTGCAAAAATCTCTGATGAATTGACAATTTTTTTATGGAAATTTATATAGTACATAAAGCGGTTGGCTATATAGGCCAATTGACTTTTTCATCATGAACACTGGAAAAGTTTAATAGACCATGAATATTCTTATGATAACCTATCAGGGGGGCATGGCCGGCTCCACCAACTCTATTTTCTATCTGAGCGATGGACTGGCAAGGCGCGGCCATCAGGTGGTCGTCGCTTGCCCGGAGCGCTCCCTGCTGTACCAAATGCTGGAGGGAACTCCGGTCATTCGTGTGCCCTTGGAGATTCGTTCGAAATTTGACATCAGGAGCATGAGGCAGTTGCGAGATGTGATTCGTGACTATCAAATCCAAATCGTTAATGCCCAGTCCAGCAGGGATCGCTATATCTCCATTTTGGCAAAATTTTTTTTTCGGATGACAGTTCTGGTATATCACACGCGCAGGCAGACACCGCGAAGTTCAGGGAATTTTTTGCAAAATTGGTTTTATGCCAGATTTACCGACAGGATAATTGCTGTCAGCCCTGGGGTAAAAAAAGCTATGGTCACTCTAGGTCTCCCTGAGCACCATATCCAGGTGATTTTCAATGGCACTCCACCCGAAAAATACCAGATATCCGGTATCGAGGCGCGACTGCGCGATCTGCGCGCACATTATCACATCCAACCCGAAGAGCCTGTCATTGGTTGCGTATCTCGCCCCAAGCAGCAGGAGCAACTGATTCAGGCCATGGCAAAAATAACGAAACGGTGTACCGTGATGTTCGTCGGGATGGGTAACAGGCCTGAGTACGAGCGCCTGATAGCTGGTCAAATTCACCGCTATATTTTTACCGGAGCTGTTTCATCTTCTGATGTTCTCTACTATTATCCATTGTTTCGCATGAAGGTTTTGGCTTCGGTTACGGAAGGATTGTCCCAGGCGTTGCTGGAGGCGATGGCGTTAGGTGTCCCCGTCATTGCCACAGATGCCGCCGGCAATCCTGATCTCATCGAACATGGAAAAAATGGGTTGCTCTTTGCTGACGGAGATATTGATATGTTAGCTTCTCATATTATTGCGCTGCTGGACGATTCGCGACTGGGCAAGGCATTATCCGTTGCCGCAAGAAAGCGCGCCCTGGAAGATTTTTCTATCCAAAAAACAGTTGAGAACTATGAAAAATTTTTCATGGAACGTTTGCGCTTGGCAGAGTGTTAACCAATGAAGGCATACGGTAAGGCAGAGGATCTGCTTAGCCAAATGCTCTTTTAAGTTTGACCTGCCGGCAGTTCTGGAGGTGCGAAAAATGTCGGCCTGTCACAGTTGCACCTCCTACATCCTGTAGTCGGGATGGCAAAAAATCGACCCGGATATAAATGCGGACAAAGTTGGTAAGGATTGTCATGAAAAGAAAAATTTATCTCTTATTTGCTCTTTTTTTTCTGCTATCGGATGTTTTTGCGCAAGGGCAGCCACGGGTGCGTCCCCAGCATTGGGCTCAGCAAATGATTGGCTCATCCTTGAAAAACTGGTATAAAGTTGACTTTCATTTGTATAGATCCGAACAGCCGAATAAAAGTGAGTTTATCATGCTTCGTAATTATGGGGTTGCGGCAGTTCTGACTCTTAGGGATCACCACTCCGATGAGAAAATGGCGAAAGGTTCCCACCTAAAGCTCTATTCCTATAGGCTCTCAACCAGAAAAATGGGGTATAGTGATCTTGTCCGTATTTTAAAAATCATTCACAATGAAAAGTCACCAATTCTTGTTCATTGCTGGCATGGATCCGACAGAACCGGAGCGGTTGTCGCTGCCTATAGAATCGCTTACCATAACTGGACAAAGGAAGAGGCTCTTGATGAGTTATTGCATGGAGGGTTTGGCTATCACGCTGTTTTCAAGAATATACCAGATTTGATTTTGTCTATCGATGAAAAGCAGATACGAGCTGATGTCAGGAAGTAGGGCTACTGGTTGCGTCCAGATATCCTGGTCCGCCCCAATGGATTTCAATTTGTGGAAAATGTTGAGCAATCTTCAGGCGCAGTAACTCTATTTTTTTCTGATCCTGCCGGATCACGATAGATATGGAAATATTTTTATAGGAAAAATTTGTTAATTCTTTCATTAGTTCATTTTCCGGTAGATTGCCGCAGTAGCGGGCAGATATGCCGCTGTGAAGCAGCAGGCTGTAATGCAATAGCGCTCCCAATTCATGAACCTCTCCCGGGAAGGTAACGACCAGCCAGGTTGGTTTGGTTGGCAAACTCTGGCTCTGGATCTTGCTGTAAACATAGCCTGTGAAGAATCGGCTCATGGCGTGTTCGTCTGCAACTGTCAGCAATCTGTTCTCCCAGGCGCGGCCAACCAAAACCAGAAGAGGGGAGAGAGTTTGCTGCACAAACTGAGGAAATGGGGTCAGGCTGTAGATTCCGTCCAGAATATCAGCCAGGCGTGTAAAATTGCCGCTGCTGATCATTTCAATAATCCTTAGCTCCTCACCCCGCAGGGGTATGCTCTCCCCTTGAGTCGGCTGACGGATCTCGCTAAGTGTCCAAGGCGGTTCTTGACGCAGAAACAGGGGGTCGCTATCCAGGCGCAGCTCCTTGAGAATGGTTGAGATGGTTTTTTTGTGCGCTAATTCATGGCCAATTTGTTTGAGCTTAAACAGATCCTCTTGATCATAGTATTTGTATCCATTTTCGCCTGTTTTTGGATGGAGAAATCGGTAGCGCTCCTGCCATTTGCGAATGCGTGAGGCAGGGATACCAGTGAGCCGAACCAGGTCTTTAATGAGATACTTCATAAATTTCCATTCCCTGCGCCATGATGCGACTTTTCACCGATCTCTGCTGTCCCCATTGGTTTCTGCTATGATAGTTCAAATAGTTAGTCTCTCTTTCTTTTCTCCTCATCGAATTTTAATGTAATCAAAAACGGAAAAATGTCAAATCTTTTTACAAAACATTGGACAAAACATTTGACGAAATCTTAAAACATACTACATTAATTCCTAAGACCACCAGTAAATGGTGAAAAGGGGGCGACAGTTATGAAGAAAATCGCTATCATTGGCTCCGGAATATCAGGAATGTCCGCAGCTTATCTCTTACGGCAAAAGTATGATATCACACTTTTTGAGAAAAACGGTTATATCGGAGGTCATGCCAGAACCATTGAGTTGGAGCGTGGTGGGCAAAAAATCGCTGTGGATACAGGATTCATTGTCTACAACCACCGGAACTATGCCAACCTCAAAGCGCTCTTTGCCCTTCTTGGTGTGGAGACGATCATGAGTCCCATGACCTTCGGTTCGAGTGTCAATCAGGGGGTTCTGGAGTATGCCGTGACAAACCTACAGACGATCTTCGCGCAAAAGCGCAACCTGTTTCGCCCCCGTTTTTTTCGCATGATTTATGATTTTTTTCGGTTTAAGAGTCAATCTCTGGAGCTGCTGGATAGCGATGATATGATCTCTCTCGGTGATTATCTGAAAAAGAACGGCTACTCGCACTGGTTCCGCGACTACTTTCTCCTGCCTATGGGAGGCTCGATTTGGTCAACTCCCCTGGAAAAGATGGAGCAGTTCCCAGCGCAGACCTTTGTCCGCTTCTTTCATAATCATGGATTATTGACTGTGGATGATCAACCGCAGTGGTACACCGTGAAAGGGGGAAGTAGAGAGTATGTCAAATTGCTTACCGAACCTTTTGCGGATCGAATTTTTTTAAACCGCGAGATTCTGGGTGTAAGCAGGCGAGCCGGATATGTAGAGATCGAAGACACCCAGGGCAAAAGATATGAATTTGACGAGGTGGTGATTGCAGCCCATGGAGATCAGGCCCTGGCTATGCTGAAAGATCCCAGTCGTGAAGAGCGTGAAATTCTCTCGCGGTTTCATTATCAACCTAATTTAGCCGTGACCCATGGCGATGAGACTCTGATGCCCAGCCGCAGGAAAACATGGGGTAGCTGGGTTTTCCTGATGGATGAGGCGCGGGGCAGAAAAGAGATATCTCTAAGTTACTGGATGAATAACCTTCAATCCATTGATAAATCATTTCCGTTATTTGTTACTCTGAACCCATTTCAAAAAATTGATGAAACTAAAATTTACGATGAGTTTTGGTTTGAACATCCGTTGTACGATCAGGATATGATTCTGGCTCAGCGCGGGATGGATAGCATACAGGGAAGGGATCGCATATGGTTTTGTGGCGCCTATCAGCGCTATGGCTTTCATGAGGACGGCATCCTGTCCGCGGTGAAGGTTGCCGAGAAGATGGGGGTGGTGATACCATGGCATTAAAAGATGGGCTGTTGATAGGTGAGGTGTGGCATAAGCGCCATTTTCCTCGGAAAAATGAGTTTCGGTATAAGGTTTATTATCTGACCTTTGCGTTGCGAGATCTGACGAAATTGGGGCGTTCTCTTCTATCTGTCAATAAATTTAATTTGTTCTCCTTTCGGGAGAGGGATCACGGTGCCAGGGATGGCAGTAGTCTGGAGGCTTGGATGAGAGGAGTCCTGAAGCAAGAAAGAATAGAGGAGGCAGATGGCGATATCGTTCTGGTGACGATGCCGCGCCATTTTGGTTATGGTTTCAATCCTGTCAGTTTCTGGTTTTGTCTGGACATCCCTGGCCATATCCGCGCTGTGTTGGCAGAAGTAAACAATACCTTTGGTGAGCACCATAATTACCTGGTGGCTCACGAGGATGGCCGCATCATCGAAGAGTCTGAATGGCTTGCCGTGCGCAAGGTCTTTCATGTCTCCCCTTTTCTGCGCATCGAGGGCGAGTATCGCTTTCGCTTTAGCTATAGCTCCGACCGTATCGCTGTCTGGATCAACAATATTTTGCCGGAAGGGGTAGTGCTATCAACCTATATCAAAGGCGTCCGCCGCGCGCTCACCTCTTATTCTTTGCTCAGCAGCGCATTGCGTTATCCGCTGATCTCGCTGAAGGTAATTTTTCTGATTCATTATCAGGCTGTAAAACTTTTTATGAAAAAATTGAGGTTCAAGGCTGATCTGCCGATGCCCGAAAAGGAGTTAACGCGATGAAAACACAAAGAAAACAGAGATTATCAAGAAGTGGCAATGCCGCTATAGTTCGCCTCTTCCTGCGTTCGTTTCGTAACATTGAGTATGGCTCATTTTCTTTAACCACGCCTGCAGGAAATACCTTTCACTACCGCGGAAGGTTTTCTGGACCATCCAGCTCCATGCAGATCCACCATTGGAGAGTGGTCGATCGTATCATAGCGCATGGAGATATCGGATTGGGTGAGTCCTATATAGACAGGGAGTGGGATTCTGATAATATCTCCAGTTTGATCCACTTTTTTCTTTTGAATATCAATGCCCTTGAAGTCCATTTTTTTCATGGAAACATTTTTAATAAAATAAAATTTCTCTGGAGTCATTTCAAAAACAGGAATTCTAAAAAAGGGAGCAGAAGAAATATTCGCGCCCATTATGACGTTGGCAACGATTTTTACCGGTTGTGGCTTGACGAGACAATGACCTATTCTAGCGCGCTCTTTGCTGACGATAACAACGTTAATCTGGCTATGGCGCAGCGGGAGAAATACGCGCGCATCTTGCGCAAACTCGATAAAAAGAGGAGTACCATTTTGGAGATAGGTTGTGGCTGGGGTGGATTTGCGGAGGAGGCTGCAAAAAAGGAGCATTATGTAACCGGTATAACAATTTCAGATGAGCAGCTTCGTTACGCCAAAGAGCGACTGGCGCATTACAGGAACGCGGACATAGTGCTGCGCGATTATCGCGACGTGCAAGGCCTGTACGATTATATCGTTTCCATTGAGATGATTGAAGCGGTTGGTGAAGAGCACTGGCCAAATTATTTTGCAATGATACAAAAAAGTCTCAGCAGGGATGGTAAGGCGGTTATTCAGGCAATCACAATACAAGATAATGATTTCGCTAACTACCGCAAGCGCAGTGATTTTATCCGACAGTACGCATTCCCCGGTGGAATGCTGCCTTCGTTGCGGCGCATTCAGGAAGAGGCACATAAAGCCGGCTTAAAGGTGAAAGAAATTTTTTCCTTTGGTCTGGATTATGCTCGTACGCTGGATTACTGGTTACAAAAAATTGATGAGAATAAAGATGCTATTCAAAAAATGGGGTACACCGAAGAGTTTATCCGAAGCTGGCGCTTTTATATCTCCATGAGCTGTGGTTCTTTTTTGTCCGGGCGTACCGATGTTGTCCAGTTAGAATTAGCCCATGACGCTTCCTGGCCAGGAATATTTTAAGGAGGATACAATATGGTGTCATTATCTCGTATGAAATGGGCTGCGGCGTTCCTATTTTTTTTCGCAATAGTGCCGATCAGCGTTCAGGCAAATCGGTTGCCAGCTGACGTGAGGCAGGGTATGCAAAGCGTTGCACCATACGGTCAGGGCAAATTGTATCGGATGTTTCTGGTTGCCTATGAGGCATACCTGTGGACTGACGCCGCAGTTTGGTCCTATCAGAAACCGTTTGCTCTTGTGCTTCGCTACAATTTTACCATACAAAAGAAGGATATTGTGGAAACATCGCTGCGCGAGATGAAAAGAAGTGGCTTCATGGATGATTCTCTGCTGGCGGCGTACCGTAGCGAATTGAACCGCGTATTGCGCAGCGTCGCTCCAGGCGATACCATAACCGGATTTTATATCAGCGCTACAGAGACAAGATTTTATCACAATGACACATTGACGGGCAAGGTTTTACTAAATGGCTTTGGCAAACATTTTTTTGATATCTGGTTTTCGCCAGCTACTAGCGAGCCAAAATTGCGCAACGCGCTGCTTAAACGATGATGGGTGGGTCAACTGAGCCGCCTTTGGATTGGATGGTCATTATGAAAAAGAGAATATACAATGTCCTGGATTGGTTACTGGAGAAATCTGTTTTATTTAGTTTTACCAATTTGGGGTTTTGGTTGCGTTCTCCTTTTTTTGAGCAATTGCAATTGGAATCTCTCGTCCAAAAATGGGTGATTGTCACAGGCGCCGGTTCAGGATTGGGTCGTGAAACCGCTCTCCAAGTAGCTAAAAGCGGAGCCAATGTTATCCTTGCGGTTCGTAATTTGCAAAGTGGCGAGAAGGTCAGAGAAGAGATCCTTACCCTTGGGCGGCATAAGCAAGGTTTATGTTCTGCATCTGGATGTCAGCTCTTTTGCCTCGGTCCGCTCCTTTACGCAGCAGGTGGCCCAGGTTGCGACTCATATCGACTACATCGTGCATAACGCCGGAGCTCTAATACATGAACGGAGGGAGAGCGATACAGGACATGAAATGGTATTGGCGACTCATGTTCTTGGTCCTTTTTACTTGACCCATCTCCTTCTTAACCTAATTCGCGGTAGCAATGATCCCAGGATCGTGTTTGTCTCATCTGGCGGCATGTATGCTGAAAAAATTGACACGGATGATTTTGAATACAGAAAGAAAAAATATGATGGAGTTCGAGCCTATGCGCGTACAAAGAGGATGCAGGTCGTTCTGGCTGAATTGTTTGCCAGTAATTCAACCTACGATGGTATTACCTTCACTTCCATGCATCCAGGTTGGAGCTACACACCAGGTCTGTCCAGCGCTCTTCCCGCATTTACCAGATGGCTAAAACCATTTCTCAGATCTGTCAGTCAGGGGATTGATACCATAGTTTGGCTGCTCTCGGAAAACAGGGAAAAGTTGCACAATGGAGTCTTCTATTTTGATAGAAGGGAGCGGAAAACGATCAGATTGAAGGGCACGGAGAATAGTGTGATGGAGAAGGAGTTCTTTTGGAATTTTTGTCAGAGCAGCACTTCGGAATAATAAATATTTTTATGTAAAATTATAATGGGATGAGAAACGATGAAGCAGAGACTATATCCTCTTCTTTCCTTTGTTTTACTCCAGTCGGGATGGTTTATCACCGTATGGGGAGCTGCGGCCGGGTATCCGTTTGCTGGTCCGGTGGCGGTAGCTGGCATTGTGCTTTTTTTTCTTCTCCGGGAAAAGAAATGGAAACAGGATTTGCCATTCCTGGTGTTTGCTGCGGTAATTGGCTTTATTGTGGAAGCAGGAAAAAAATATTCTGGCCTCATCGTGTACCATAGCGACACCTTTTCCTCAGAAATGCTGCCACCTGTTTACATTGTGACCCTTTGGATTTTATATGGATTGTCAATGCCCCGATCCCTTGGCTGGATGTGCGGCAATTTCGGATGAGCATTCTTTGCTGGTGCTGTTTTTGGGCCGCTAAGCTACTGGGCTGGAGCTAAATGGGGTGCAATAGAATTTACTTTTTCCCTGGAGGTAACTCTTCTTGCTCTGGCTCTAATCTGGGGTTTCATCAATCCGCTGTTAAGTCACCTCTGTAACCGTTTTTACTTTGCGCCTGATTACCAAAAAAGTGAGTAATTGATCTGGTTAATAGGTGGTGTATTTGATAAAGAGTCGTCCCGCAGCAACATCGTAAAAAAGAGAGCGGCTCCATTTGGTGACTAATCCACTTTTTTCTATATACTCATAAGCGAGGGTCGTTGCATTTTTTTGCAGATTCCAGCTCTTGTCTGGCGCTATTGGCAGGTAATAAAAATCTGAGATGGGTTTGAAATTGGCCTTGCTGACGTTGGCATATTTTTGGATGAAATCCCACGCTTCTTCTTCGGGAAGGTCCATGGCAATGTAAACAGCATTATCCATGAAGCCTTCGGAGAAGAAGAATAGATTGGAAGCTTTGGCCGGCAGTGTGACTTTTCCCAGAAAGGCTTCTGTTTGTTCCCGGGTTCTTTCCTGGGAATTGGCGCAATGCTGGAAAAGAATCAGGCTAAAAATAGTCACGATCTGAAACAGGAAAGAAAATTTATTTAGCAGCGTCATCGTAGTGTCAATCCTTTCCTTTGCCCCATTTTTCCGTAGCCACATTTTTTCGAGCATTTTCAAAAAAGCGATTTAATATCAATTTTTTTAGTTATCTTAGCCATTTTACGATTATTTTCTCATCAGGCTGATGCATGGACGGTGTGCATGATGGTGTCTCGAAATTGGTTGCTTTGATGAAATGGAGTCTGTCGTCTTTTAGTTGAAACTCCAGGATAGCTTTCTCCATCTTTGAATAATCCGGACCGACTAAAGGGAAACCATCCGTAACGTATGTCTTTGTAGAGGGAACCATCAGCGTAATGGTTAGCAGGGTTGATTTCAAGACTGCTTTTCCTTTCGCCGTATACACAGCATTGCAGGAGTTCATAGGGAATTCCGCAGAGCCGTCAGGAAATATTTTGAACAAATAGGTTGCGTATGGCGGAATTTTTTGGGCGTACTCTTTTTTTTGTGTCAGGTTGATATACTCTCCCGCAAGCTCTGCGATATCGGTCGTGATTCTCTCTTTTGTTAAAAAGGCGCTGAAGGCGTAGCCAGTTTTGCCTTCATAGTCGATCATAACCCATTTTCCTGCTTTGCCGCCAATGGTCTCTTCTTTGTCCTCTTCTTTTAGAACAGTCACGCTGGAGCCGTATGGCATCGTCAGGACAACAGGAGAAGAGGTATTGGCCTCTTTGCGCATACGTAAACCAACGGATGGGACAACCCAGCGTATATCCTCGGCAATCAGCTCCAGGCTTACCAGGGTGAATGCTACCAAAAAGAGAAAAACCCTGCTTGTTTTTTTGTATGTATCAGTTATTCTCATGATATTGCTACCTCATTCAGTTAGCGTAAGTATCGAAAATAATTAGAAAAAATCTAATTCTAAGGGAGAAATAATAGAAGCGTCCATAGAATTCACAGGCTTCCCTATGAACAAAGGGAAATAGTTGATCCTTTGTAAAGCTTTTTTTCGGGAACCTTTGGGGGGGAAAAGGAGCGACCTAAGTTTTGCCGCCATTACAGCTTGTTGTTCTGAAAGATTTTTTCAGGATGTTCTGGCCTTGAATAGTAGTATCCCTGGGCATAGTCACAGCCGAGAGCTGTGAGAATATCGCGATGTCGTAGATTTTCGACACCTTCGGCGACGGTTTTCATGGAGAGGTTACGAGCCAGGTTGACGATCGACTGGACTATAGCTCGATCGCTTGGATTTTTTTCCATGTCAAAAATAAAACTTTTATCAATTTTTAAAACATTCAATGGGAAGGATTTTAAATAACTCAGGGAGGAGTAACCTGTACCAAAATCGTCAATGGCGAGAGAGCAACCAAGCTGCCGCAGAGTGGCAAGAAATTTGGAAACATATTTCGGGTTTTCCACAAGAATACTCTCTGTCAGTTCAAGTTCAAGTCGATTGGTTGCGATTCCGGTTTCTCTGATTATGCGCCCGATTTTCTGCGGCAGCTCACTATCTTTAAACTGTACTGAGGATATATTTACCGCCATGGAGATATCATGCCCCTCTGCCAGCCACTTTGTTTGCTGCCTGCACGCGCTTTCGAGAATCCACTCGCCTATGGGCAGAATGAGTTTGGTCTCTTCTGCCAAAGGTATAATGGTATCTGGCCTCACCAGTCCAAACTCTGGGCTTTGCCAGCGCAGGAGAGCCTCCACTCCGGTAATGAAACCGGTCGCTAATTCCACCTTGGGCTGGTAGAGGAGAAATAGCTCCTGTTTGCTTATGGCATAGCGCAGAGCTTCCTCCATGCGCATCCTGTTTTGATGCTTTTTGTTGAGCTCATCGGAAAAAAAACTATAGGCCTGCTTCCCCGACGCTTTGGCCTGGTAGAGCGCGATATCAGCGTTTTTTTCCAGGGAAATTCTGTCATTGCCGTCGCGGGGAAAGACAGCAATGCCTATACTGGCGCCAGAGATGACCTCCGTGTCGTCCAGTGACAGTGGTTCCCTTGTAATATCAAGAATTTTTTGGGCTACCAGGACAGGACCAGGGCGGCCTCATCGGTGTGGGTTAGGTCATGGAGAATCACAGCGAACTCGTCGCCGCCAAGACGACACAGAAAATCATCCTCGCGCAGGTGCTCGACATACTTTCTGCTGATATATTGTAAAAATTTATCGCCAGCCTGGTGTCCCAGGCTGTCGTTAATGTTCTTAAAACTATCAAGATCGATAAAAAGCAGTGCCAGAAACCCTCCTTGGCGTCGACTCCGTTTGATTCCCAATTCGATGCGATCGCGCAGGAGACGTCGGTTGGGCAGGCCTGTTAATGGATCGTAGTAGGCGAGCTGTTCAATCATCATCTCTGCGTTTTTCCGTTCGCTGATATCCTCAACGTTTGCTATAAAATGGGTGATGACATTTCTTTCATTGCGCAGGGGACTGATCGAAGAGATAGACCAATATACCTCTCCGTTTTTTCTGCGATTGAGCAGCTCGCCCCGCCACTCCTTACCAGAAAGAATGGTGCGCCATAAATCATCAAAGACCTCCGGCGGGGTGCCCTCAGATTTGAGAATGCGCGGATTTTCGCCGATTACCTCCTCTTTGCGGAATCCCGTTATCTGGCAGAATTTCTGATTCACATATTCGATACAGCCATTTGTGTCGGTAATCAGAACGGCTGAAGCACTCTGTTCAATACCGTGTGTTATTTTATGAAGCTGGATTTGCGACATTTTCCACTCAGTGATATCTTCACAAATACCAACCAGAATCTGGTTTGTGCCAGGCTCTTCGTTATAGGTTCTGGCGCGGATGTGCAGGTAACGGATCTTTTTTCGGCCGGTCTGAATGCGAAACTCTTCATCTAATTCGCGTCCATCGCGGATGGCTTTTACCAGCGCCCGCTTCATGTGAAATCGATCCTCTGGTAGCACATAGCGTCGCAGTTTGACGATAGGCAATTCGCTGTCCAGCTCATGCGGTTTGATCTGGAACAGAGAAAAAATATAGGCGTCAAGATAGATAGTCGCCGTGGTTGAGTTGAATTCCCAGATTCCGATTCTGGATCCAAGGGTTGCCTGTTCCAGCCGTCTGGTTTTTTCCCGAATGTGCTCTTCCGCTTTCGCCGTTTTTTTGTGATACGTTTGCTGGCGTCTCTGGTAAAAAAAGAGAAGCGCAACTGAGAGAAGGCAGATGAAAAGAAAGATCCCTCCCTCCTGTAAAAGGCTTTTGTACCAAATACCTAACAGACTATTGAGATCCCGGCTTATGCTAATGACCAGCGCATGATCCAGCGCAAGATTGCCGGGATGAATGGTTTTAAGAGCCATGATACGGTACTCGCCTGTCGCTTGCACCTTACCAGTCAAAAGCGAGGTTTCTCTTTTACTGTGTTTATGCTGGAGAAAAAGAGATCCAGGGTGAAGCAAGTTCAAACCAGGTTGCCCTGTTCTATGAGGCACCATGCTAAACTGTACGCCGCTAGAATGGGCAATTGCAGACCACATATCAGGGGCATAATTTGCGGATTTTAGCAGGGCACGAAAATAGGTTTCATCTAAAGAGGCAACGATCATACCCCGAAAGGAGCCGTCGCGCCCTGGAATGATCCGAATCAGGTTCATTGTCCAGGCATTTAACAAGGTCTGAAAGGGGGGAGTAAGAAAGATCTGTTTGCGATGAGCCTGGCTTTTGGCCAGCGAATAATAGTCCCGAAAAGAGACATCTTTGCCAAAAACTTCTGGGCGAGAGGTCAATCGAATCGTACCCTCTGCATCAACTACCAGAAGTGTGCGAATACCGGGGATAAGATTTTTATAAAAGGAGAGGTCGCCGGAATCCAGGGATGTTTGCCAATTTGTATGTGGCTTCCCTGATAGTCTGTCGCGAATAAGCAAGAGGATTTTATCTGTCGTTATTAGCTGCTGGCTAAGCGTTTCGCGGATGACCTCAGAGTGTGCCAGTAAGCGGGAGTCTTCGCCCCGCAACGTCGCGTGGTAATCCCGATAAAGACCGCTGGCGACCGCTCCACCCATAAAAAAGAGGAGCGCGGCGAGTATAAACCACTGGTTTCTGTTCCTTTTGTATAACATGATGGCCATCCCGATCCATATTTTCATGAATGAAAACGGATGAAGCTGAAAGGTCAATCTTTTTTTGAATGGAACCCCTTGAAAAAGGAGCGATAGCTAACGGCTACCTTCACATCGCAGGGGTATTAATTTTTCCTTGTATCTATTACAGGTTTGATGATCTTCTCCTGGAAGTCTTGCATCATCTCCTGAATCTGTTTTTTTACCAGCGGTAACAGCTCCTGGGAGCTTTTGCCGACCGGCATATCCATAGGAATACTAAAGTAAAATTTAATCTTAGGTTCGGTTCCTGATGGACGCACAGTCATTTTTCCGCCGCCGTCAAGCTCGAACTGAATAACGTTGGAGATGGGAAGAGATGAATCAGCAATCGTTTCATTACTCAAAATATTTATACGCTGCTGCAACTGGAGATCGTACACGCTGATAACCTCAAACTCGCCGATACGAGCCGGCAGTTTGCGGCGGGTGGTGTCCATGATCTCTTTCATGGTGTCCATGCCGCTTTTCCCGGGAAAGCTTTCCGTGAACAGGTCATCCACAAACAGTCCGTAGGTTTGGTAAATTTTTTCCAGAACATCCAGTAGGGACATACCCTGCTTGGCGAAATAATTGGCTGCCTCGGTTACAAAGTAACAGGCGGAGAGACCGTCTTTGTCGCGGACAAAGGTTTCCATGAGGTAGCCATAGCTCTCCTCGCCGCCGAAAAGGTAGGTGCCGCTCTGATCCTGGTCAAAGCGGTACATCCAGTCTCCGATAAACTTGAAGCCTGTCAGGGTATTGATAACACGCACACCGAAATCCGCGGCGATACGGCTCTGCAGTTCTGTGGTAACTATGGTTTTGATCACAACGCCATTGGCTGGAATGCGCTTTTGGTCGCGGCGGCGGCTTAGCACATAGTACTCGAGGATCGCGCCAGTCTGGTTGCCGTTGAGCAGCACAAAGTCATCGCCTTTGCGAACGCCGATGCCGACACGGTCAGCGTCCGGGTCGTTGGCCAGGATCAGATCGAGTTTTTTTTCCTTTCCCAATTCGATCAGCGCTGCCAGAGCCCTGGGCTCTTCAGGATTGGGGTAGTCAACTGTGGGAAAGTTTCCGTCGGGTTCGATCTGGCTGGGAACCACAAACACCTCGGCGGCCTTAAACTTTCTTAGAATATCCGGAACAAGCCTGCCGCCGGTTCCATGCAGCGGCGAAAAGCCCACGCGCATGGTGCCTGGCTCGCGATAGAGGCGGATCGCCTCCAGCGCCAGAATGTATTCGCGGTCAATTTCGCGGTCGAGCATGACCAGAAAACCCCGGTCAAGGGCATCCTGTCTGGACAAAGCTTGGTAGTTGCCGGCGCTGGATACATAACGTATGATATCTTTATCCTTGGGTGGAGGAACCTGGCAGCCATCAGCGCGGTAAACCTTATAACCGTTATACGCGGGTGGGTTATGGGATGCTGTCAGGACAATGCCGCCCTGAGCCTGGAGGTGGCGCACCGCAAACGAGAGTAACGGCGTCGGAGCAACATCCTGAAACAGATAGCATTTAATACCCAAGGCGGCTAGGATCAATACGCTTTTTTCGGCAAGCTCCCGGGACAGATGCCTGCTGTCGTGCGCGATGACTACCGATAGAGAGCGGATCTGTGGGTTTTCGTCCTGCAGCCACCTGCCGAATCCCTGAGTTGCTTTACCGATTGTAAATAAGTTGACTCTATTGCTGCCCGGACCCAGGATACCGCGCATACCGCCTGTGCCAAATTCAAGATCTGTGTAAAAAGCGTCAATGACCTGACTCTTGCGGTTCGGATCTGCCAACAGTTCCGCAAGCTGCCCACTCTGCTCCTGCCAATAAATTTTCTCTGGCGCGTCCAGAGAGCTGTCCTGGAGAGCTGCTTTGAGATGCTCTGTATAAGATATGATATTTTTCATAACGCTTGCGTCCAAGGAGGAGGCCAGCGCGGGTAGGAGTTCTTGTTCGATCTTGGTTATTTCTGAAGTAGCTGTCATGGCGTCCTGTTCACAAAAAAGTGGTTTTGCGTTTTTAGGGAAAAGAGTTCATTCATTCGATGAAGTCCGGGATTCCTGTAAAGCAATTTTATGCAAATTGCAAACAAATTCTTGTCGGCCCGAAGCGAATAGCATATATTTCAAGAGTATGAAACCGAAAAAAAACTATTTGTGTTATTGATGCGGTAATGAAAAGCAAGCGAACCTATTCATTAAAGGAAAATATTCGTTTTGTGCCCAAATGCAGCGCATGCAGCGGATTTGAGGACAAGATCAAGCCCTATGCAAACATCGGTTTCCATGGCAATGCTGAAGAGAGCCAGGAGATTGTTTCCGATTTTCTGGAAAGAAAAGAGATCTGTGAAAGCCAGAAGCATGAAGTGATTATGTCTATAGCCGACCGTCTGGATATGGGACCTGAGGGGATCAGCAAAGCGGAAAAGATATTTGATGAGCTGCGTTACGCCATTACCAATTTTGTGGTACACTATGAATTTAATGAGTCTGTTCCTTTGAGCACGCAATTGGCGCTCTGGCTGGATATGAAGATGATGCCCCGCCAGAAAAAAAGGATGGAGCTTGTTTTTAACCATTTTTTCCGTCGGAGTAAATGATGAGGTGGAAGTAGCCGCCTGTTGAGTTTTTAAATCTTTGTTTTTTCCTTGCCAAAAAAAGTTCCGACTCATTGATCTTCCTTAAATTCTCATCCAAACCTATTCGATCTCTTTTTTGCCATAAGGAAACAGTTGACAGAAAACAGCATAGTATTTCAACTTATCAACATAAGCTGATGAGATATTGTTCATAATCGATTTTGAAGGATGTACCTATGAAAAATTTTCTCTTTACATCGGAATCTGTATCCGAAGGCCACCCGGATAAGATTTGCGATCAAGTTTCGGATGCCGTTTTAGACGCATTTAAAGAGGGCGACCCCCAATCCCGGGTAGCCTGTGAAACCCTGGTGACGACCAACCTAGTAGTGGTGGCTGGAGAGATCACCTCGCGCGCCTCTGTCAACGTCGAAGAGGTAGTGCGAAAAACCATTCGGGAAATAGGCTATACCCATGACGATATTGGCTTTTCTGCGGACAAATGCGAAGTCATCATTCGTCTGCACGAGCAGTCCCCCGATATCTCCCAAGGTGTAACCGAGGGTGAAGGGATGTTTAAAGAGCAGGGCGCAGGCGATCAGGGTTTGATGTTTGGTTACGCGATTAATGAGACAGATGTGTTGATGCCTTCGCCGATCTTCTACGCGCACCGTCTGGTCGAGAAACTTGCAGAGGTCCGTAAAAAGGGTATCGTCAATTTTCTGCGACCCGACTCCAAAAGCCAGGTGACAATCCGCTACGAGGAGCATGAACCAAAGGCGTTGGATGCTCTGGTTATCTCCACCCAGCACACCCCGGAGGTT
Source organism: Leptospira biflexa (assembly GCA_020720805.1). Classification (GTDB taxonomy): domain Bacteria; phylum Spirochaetota; class DYNZ01; order DYNZ01; family DYNZ01; genus DYNZ01. The sequence continues at coordinate 33,579 of DYNZ01000017.1, forward strand.
ACCCAGGAGCAGATCCAGGAGGCCTTGATGGAGCTGGTGGTCAAAGAGGTGATTCCGAACAAGCTGTTAAAGCATCTTAGCAAAGATAAAATCTATATCAATCCCACAGGTCGTTTTGTCATCGGTGGTCCTCATGGCGATGCCGGTTTGACAGGAAGAAAGATCATTGTCGATACCTACGGCGGATGGGGACGTCACGGCGGCGGCGCCTTTTCCGGCAAAGATCCGTCTAAGGTGGATCGCTCTGCCGCCTATATGGCGCGCTATGTGGCCAAGAATGTGGTAGCTGCGGATTTAGCGGAACGGTGCGAGGTGCAGTTGGCCTATGCCATTGGCGTAGCAGAACCTGTTTCCGTACTGGTGGACACCTTTGGCACAGGTAAGATCTCCGATAAAAAGATTGCTGCCAAGGTTGAGTCAGTGTTTTCGATGAAGCCCAAAGCGATCGTGGAGGGTCTGAATCTGCTGTACACCAAATTTCTGCCAACAGCCTCCTATGGCCATTTTGGCCGCAGCAACATGAATTTTCCCTGGGAGAAAACAGATAAAGTTAAAGACCTCAAAGAGGCCTGAGATAGAAATCCCGCTTTTTTTGCGCGGCGACACCTTCCAGCAGGGATCGCCGCGCAAAACCTTGCTGACAGAAAAAACCGCCTGAGCTGAATTGGCTGATAACTTGCTAACTCTCCAATGGGAGCCCGCTATCATGGATTTACGATATTTTATCAGAGATATTCCCGATTTTCCCAAACCTGGTATTTTGTTCAAGGATATAACCCCTCTTTTGCTGCAACCCCAGGCCTTTCTCTTTGCCCTGGATCAGTTGCATCAGAATCTGGCAGGTAAACCTGTGGATAAGATTTTGGGCGTGGAGTCGCGCGGTTTTATTTTTGGAGCGGCGCTGGCTGCGCGGCTTGGTCTTCCCTTTGTTCCTGTGCGTAAACCAGGGAAGTTGCCGTATGAAACGGTTCGCGAAGAGTACGCCCTCGAATATGGTACGGACGCACTTGAGCTGCACAGAGATGCCATTGCGCCAGGTGAACAGATATGGCTGATCGATGATCTTTTGGCCACAGGTGGTACTGCGCTGGCAGCGGCCAATCTTGTGAAGAAACTGCAGGGTCACGTGGCGCAGATCTCCTTTATCATAGAACTCGAATTTCTCGAAGGCCGGAAAAGGTTGCAATCCTATTCACTTGATTCATTGATCCGTTTTTAACCATCTGCCCTGGAGATCAGGGTCGTTTTCTCAGGAAGAAAGACAAAGGTTGTTGTCCCATGAAAGAAATTGAGTTATCCCAAAAGGCGAATGAAATTCGAAAAATTGCCCTGCGTATGATTGCAGCTGCGGGTTCGGGTCATCCGGGAGGCAGCCTGAGTATGGCAGATATCCTGGCTGTCCTCTTTTTTGACACAATGAAATTTTCCAAGGAACTTTATGCCAGTAAGGATCGTGACCATTTTATCCTCTCCAAGGGTCACGCTGCCCCGGGTCTCTATGCGGTTCTCCATCTGCTCGGCTTTCTGCCTGAGAGTCAGCTTAGTCAGTTGCGGCGTCTTGGCGGCGGTCTGGAGGGGCATCCGGATCGTATTTTGACCCCTGGAGTGGAGATGAGTACAGGCTCACTTGGTCAGGGGCTGTCGGTAGCAGTAGGACTCTCTTTGTCGATGCGTCTGGCTGCCAATCCCCATTTTGTCTATGCCCTTGTGGGGGACGGCGAGTCCCAGGAGGGGATGATTTGGGAGGCAGCCATGGCAGCGGCTCACTACAAAGCTGCCAACCTGATTGTGTTTCTGGATCATAACGGCCTTCAGATTGATGGCAAAGTAGCGGAGGTGATGAATGTATCGCCCCTGGCGGAGAAGTTTCAGAGCTTTGGCTGGCATGTCCAGGAGATCGATGGCCATAAAATTGCGGAGATTCAGGTCGCGGTGGCGCGGGCAAAGGAGAACAGCGCGCAGCCATCTATGATCGTCGCCCGAACTGTGAAAGGGAAGGGGGTCTCCTTTATGGAAAACCGTCATGAGTGGCATGGTGTCGCGCCAACCTCCAAGGAGTTGGAACTGGCTTTGTCAGAATTAAGGTAAACCAATAAGCATTGACTTTGACCGGTTGGGCAATGCCATAACCGCGTCCTTATTGACCTTGGTATACTAAAGGCATTTTGGTTTTCGGATATCGCAAGGCAATGCCAGCGATGTCGACGCACGCTTTAGCCAGTATAAAACCCGAGAACCAAAGTGTTTCGAGTATATAAATGGTTGCAGGATACCGTGACTGCATGGCATTGCCTTGCGTCGGGTGATGCCAGGACGTGGTATTACCAACGTCCTTTTGGTACAAAGTCCATTGCAAACAGTATAAGCAACAGGAAGGAACAATCCATGGTACAATACGCATCCCATATTATCCCGCTACCCGATGTAGCAGAGAAGGTTGCGACACGCAACGCTTACGGCAAAGCCCTGGAAGAGCTTGGCGCGGAAGATCCCCGCGTGGTGGTTCTTGACGCAGATCTTTCAGGCTCGACGCGCACCAGCCTGTTTGCAAAAAAATTTCCAAAGCGTTTTTTTAATGCTGGCATTGCCGAGCAGAATATGGTGGGTATGGCTGCGGGGTTTGCCCTGGGCGGAAACATTCCCTTTATCTCGAGCTTTGCCATTTTTTTGACTGGTCGGGCATGGGAGCCTGTGCGCCAGTCGATTTGTTATCCCAATTTAAACGTAAAATTGGTTGCGTCGCACGCCGGTCTGACAGTGGGCGAGGATGGCGGTAGCCACCAATCTCTGGAGGATATCACTCTAACCAGGGTTTTACCGAATATGCGCGTGATGTTGCCCGCAGACGCAGTGCAAACCGGGGCAATGTTGCGTTATGCCCGCGATGTCCATGGCCCGGTCTATATCCGTACCAGTAGACCCAATACACCTGTTATCTATCGCCATCCATACCATTACCGCCCGGACGAAGCGGATCTGCTGGTCAAGGGCGAGAAGATCGCCGTGATTACCGCCGGTGTTCTGGTAGGCGAAGCGATGCAGGCGTTGGAAAGTCTGGCCAAGGAAGGTATTTTTCCCAGTCTGATCAATTTGCACACCATCAAGCCACTGCCTGAAGCATCCTTGCTGCAGCTTCTTGCTCGTCATAGCAAAGTGATCACCTTTGAAGAGCACTCTGTTTACGGAGGTCTGGGTTCCGCTGTGGCTGAGTTGTGCGGACGAGAGATGCCTATGCCGATAAGAATTCATGGAATGACTCAGTTTGGCAAGAGCGGTACACCGGATCAACTGCTGGAAAAATTTGGCCTCAATGCGGCCGCGATGGTTCAAAAAATCAAAGAATGGATGTAATGGATTACCAAAAAAAAATAATGGATCTGCTGCAGGGGCAGGTGGCGCCGCTTCGGTTTGATCCGCAGCGGGGTGTGGAATTTATTGACCAGCGCAAACTGCCTTTGGAAAAAAACTGGATCAAGGCCTCCAGTTACGAGGATATCTATCATATTATACGCGATATGGTGGTGCGCGGCGCTCCGGCTATCAGTATCGCGGCCGCCTTTGGTATGGCTCTGACGTTTGATTCCTCCCTGGGACAGCCCGATCAGGCTGAGGTCAGCCATTACCGCCATGAGCTCGGGCGTGCCCGGGCGAGACTTGCCTCCAGCAGACCCACTGCTGTGAATCTGTTCTGGGCTCTCGACCGGGTGCAAGAGGCCTTTGACGCTCATTTTTCAAAGATTGCGGAAAACGTTTTACGCCGCGCGGACGTGCATCAGTTTTTGCTGGAGGAGGCATTGCGTATCTGGGCAGAAGATATTGAGAGCAACCAGGCTATGTCCGCCTTCGGAGCGGGCTATCTTCCTGATGGCGGTGTCTTAACCCACTGCAATGCCGGCGCTCTGGCGACCGGAGGTCTTGGTACGGCGCTTGGAGTCATCCGGAAAAAATTTCATGACTCAGGTAAGATTCATGTGTATGTGGACGAGACCAGACCTTACCTGCAGGGAGCCCGTTTGACTGCATACGAGCTCTTTGAGGATGGCATTCCCATAACCTTGATATCGGACAATATGGCCGCTATGGTTATGTCCCAGGGGAAGGTGCAGGCTGTTGTTGTCGGCGCTGATCGTATTGCGGCTAACGGCGATACGGCCAATAAAATTGGTACCATGGGTGTGGCAATTCTGGCAAATCATTTTCATATTCCTTTTTATGTGGCAGCTCCGTTAGCGACCTTTGACCTGCAGACATTCAGCGGCCGGGAGATTCCGATAGAAGAGCGCGCCAGCCGCGAATTGACTCACATTCAGGACAGACCATTTACGGCCGAGTATCCTGTTTACAATCCAGGATTTGATGTAACTCCATCTTCCCTGATCAGCGCGATCTTTACAGAACAGGGGGTAATCGAAAAGCCCTCCAGGGAATCTGTCGCCCATTTTTTTGCAAAAATAATGAAGAGTGTTCCCCAATCCTGATGAAACTATATCGACGAGCGTGAATTATGGAAATTATTTTAGCCTCCAGCTCACCCCGCCGTCAGGAACTGTTAAAAAACCTTGGTCTGGCCTACCGGATCATCGCGCCTGATATCGATGAGCAGATCGCGTCTGGCGAGGATGTGATCTCCTATGTGCGCCGTCTGGCCCGGGAGAAGGGCGAAAAAGTTTTACTTGATATCCATTCAGTTCTGGCTCCTACGGGCGAACAGCAGGATTACCTGATTATTTCTGCGGACACTACGGTTTATCTGCGACCCGCATTGCTTGGTAAGGCGGAAACACCAGAGCAGGCCGGGGAGATGCTGGCTCAATTGCGTGGCCGCCATCATTATGTGGTAAGCGCGCTCTCCCTGATTCACCAAACCCCGGGATACCGGCGCAAAGCCCTGGCTCATTCTGTGTCGAGGGTTTTTTTTCGCCCATTTTCAGATAGGGTTTTGCAGCGCTATGTGGCGAGCGGTGAATGGCAGGGAAAGGCAGGAGCCTATGCGATCCAGGGTAAGGGAAGTTTTCTGGTTGATTCGTTCCAGGGTTCGCTAACCAATATCATCGGATTTCCCGTGCGCCTTTTTTTAAGAATGGTGTCAGCCATGGAGATTGTGGAACCGGTGATGTTTCCAGAGAACGATCAACTATAGGTAGCGTTTGGCGACATGAATCAGACAGGATTTCAGAAATATCTTTCTCTGGTGGCGGAGCTAAACCAGCACGCCTACGACTATTATACCCTGGATCAACCCTCGATTTCAGACGCGGAGTACGATTCGCTCTATCGTCAATTAGAAGAGATGGAGGCTGTCCATCCGGAATGGCTGCTTCCCGAATCACCGACACAGCGGGTGGGCGGTGCGCTTCAGGAGAGATTTTCCCAGATTAAACACTCTGTGCCGATGCTCTCTCTGCAGAACGCCTATGATAAAGGTGACGTGAACCATTTTTTTGACAAGATGTCCAAAGAAGGAGTCGATCAATTTGCTGCGGAGCTGAAATATGACGGGCTGGCAGTGAGTCTTCGCTATGAACAGGGGGTTTTGGTTCGCGGAGCCACTCGCGGCGATGGCGAGATTGGTGAGGATATAACAGCAAACGTTCGAACCATCCGCTCCATTCCATTACGTCTGCGCTCTTTGCAGGGGAGTGCTGTGCCGGAACTGTTGGAGGTGCGCGGCGAGGTGTATATGACGCGCAAACGTTTTATCTCTCTAAACCAGGAGAGGGAGATGGAGGGAGAGGCTCCCTTTGCCAATCCCCGTAACGCTGCTGCCGGTTCTTTGAAACTTCTGGATTCATCTATCACCGCACGCCGTAAGCTTGATGCCGTCATCTACCAGATCGCTCTGTGGGAGGGCGGGGGCAATCGAATTGCGCCAGCTAACCAGGTGGAGTTGTGGGAGGTGCTGGCAGATCTGGGCTTGCCGGTTCCTCATGAGCGCTGTAGCGGGCTGCCGGAGCAATGCCTCACTTTTTACCAGAGCTGGCAGGAGCAGCGCTATGCACTCCCCTTTGATGCGGATGGAGTTGTCATCAAGGTCGGCGATTTTGCATCCAGGGAGAGGATGGGTTCCACTGCGAAGAGTCCGCGCTGGGCCATTGCTTTCAAGTTTTCCGCGCAGACCGCGCTAACCCGACTGGAGGGTGTTGAATTTCAGATCAGCCGGAGCGGTGTTTTGACCCCGGTGGCGCTTCTTACTCCGGTCAACATCGGCGGAGTTGTCGTAAAAAAATCAACCCTGCATAATTATGCAGGGTTGAAAAGGTTAGATATTCAAATTGGAGATGTTGTTGAGGTCAAACGGGCAGGAGATGTGATCCCCAAGATTGTCAGGGTTCTGTCTGAAAAAAGGGAAGACAGCTCTACGAAGCCGGTAGCGATACCTTCCCATTGTCCGGCCTGCGCTCAGGCCACAGAGCTAGACGAGGAGAAGGTCTTTCTGCGCTGTCCCAACCCGGTATGCCCGGGCCGCATTCGTGAGCGTTTGCGTTTTTTTGTCTCCAAAGATGGTCTTGATATTGAGGGTCTGGGAGAGGAGCTGGTTGTCCATTTTTTCGAGAAGGGGTTGATCCGGGATGCGGCCGATCTTTTTCGTATCAATAAAGAGGATCTCCTCTCGCTGGATAGAATGGGCGATAAGTTGGCGGACAATATTCTGGAGGCGCTGCAGCAACGTAAGCGGGTTACGCTTCCTCTATTTTTAAGGGCAATGGGGATTCCGGGAATCGGCAGCGTGACCGCAAAAGATCTTGAAAAAAATTTTAAGACTATGGATGAACTACAGCAAGCGACCGAGGAGCAGCTCCAGTCTCTTTCTGGTATCGGACCAGTGCTGGCTGGAAATCTACGCACTTTTTTTCAAGACCAGGCCAATTCTGATCTGCTGGAGAAATTTCGCAGCTATGGCGTTGCCATTGTTGCCTCAAACCCTTTAAGCGGGGAAAATCAGAATCATCCTTTGTATCAGAAAAAAATTATTTTTACCGGAACTCTGGGAACAATGAGTCGATCGCAGGCCGAAGCAAAAGCCGCGCAAGCCGGCGCGTTGGTAATAGGTGCTGTGTCTCGGCAGTTGGATCTGCTTGTCTATGGAGATAAGGCTGGTTCAAAACTGGAGAAGGCCCAAAGCTTGGGAATTTCCTGCATCTCCGAAACCGAATTTTTAACTCTTTTGGGAGAAATCAATTGAATCAACTGCTGCGTAACCCTTTTGTGTACCGCCTGCTAACTGCGTTTTTTATCTTTTCCATACTGGTCTTTGCCGCAGGGTTAAACTGGGTGCTGGTATCCTTGTGGATCAGCGCTAATAGTGTGATCTATCTTCTCCACAGGGAGGAGAGTTCGGGCGCGCCGGTCCGTGATCTCCTGTTTATTCTTGCTCTCTCCTTTATGCTGGCTTTCGGCGCCGCCTGGGAGTCCGATTCGCTCTATCTATCTGCGGCAATGAAATCCCTTGATTTTGTGCAGGTGGTTCTTATCAGCGCAATCGTGGTGTTATATTTTACGGCAACCGCTGTAGCATTAGCGCGCATCAGCGCCTCATGGAACAGGAAATTTATCCGGTACTGGTTCATTTTTTCTGTGTCTGGACTTATCTCGATCCTTTTGTTTTTCCTTACTCTTCCTTTATTTGGTTTTCATCCTGGTGTTTCCCTGGCTACCTGGATCAAAGTGACGCTGGCATATCTTGTGCTGGCTCCCATCCTTCTTTTTCTGATGGAATATATCGAGAAAAGCTGGATTCAGCTCTCCTGGTCTGAAAAGCGCGAGCCATTGTTTGTGGTGAGCAGCGCATTGTTGACAGCTCTGGCTTTTCCCCAGGCGGACTTACCTATGCTGCGCGGCTTTTCGCTGTGGCCCTGGTTTTCATTGATTCCATACTTTTATATCCTCGCTAAAAAAAGCGATTGGAAGCAGAAGCTATTGCACACATTTCTATGGGAATTTTTCTACACAATATTTTTACTTTATTGGATCAAGGATTTCGCTGATCTGGGGCCTTTGTTTTTGGCTTTGATCTTGCCTGCTTACAGGATCGCTGGTATGCTCTCAGTGGAGTGGGTCGCGCAGCGCTCTCATCCGCTGGTAGGGGCGTTCAGCAGAGCAAGCGGTTTTATCTTTGCGGATGCGTTGCGAACCTATGGATTTCTTGCTTTTCCGTGGGGTTTTCTCGGTTATACGCAGACTGATTGGCCGGGATTGCACATGATAAGCCGTGTCGGCGGTATCTGGCTGGTAAGCTTCATCGTTGTGTTTCACAATTCGCTGATTGCCGTTTATCTTGATAGCCTGAAAAGTTCTACCTTCAAGAAATTTATTGCAACAACGGGCGCTATCGTTTATCTGCTGTATGCCGCTGTAATTCTGGCGACGGCGACCTTCTTTAGCATGAAGATTCCTGAGGTAGATCCTGAGCTCGTACACGCCAACCAGAAGAAGAATTTTATTATCGTCCAGCCTGCATTTGATCCCTGGGGGGGGTGGTTTCGCAACCGCATGGACTATTTTGAAATTCTGCGTTATTGGACCGACAAAGGGATGCGGTCGGACACCGATTTTATTCTTTGGACCGAATCGAGTACGCTGGAGAGGTTTACACTTTATGCCAGCCAAAACCGCAGCAATCCATTTCTGGATAGGTTTCGGGAGTTGGTATTGAGACATGGTAAACCGTTGCTGACAGGCGGTGTGGACGCCCAGCCGATTATCGAAAAGAATCGGGTTCGATTTCGCGATTATAACTCGGCTGTCTTCTTTGATGGAAGCGCCCAGATTGTCGCTACCTATCGCAAAAATCAGTTAGTGCCATTTGGCGAATGGTTCCCTTATGAAAATTTTTTTCCGGGAGCCAGATCCATTCTTGACAGCTATGGCGGCAGTTCCTGGTCGCCGGGGCGTTCTTTGCAGTTAATGCAGTCGCCGCAAACAGGTACCTTTGGGCCCTTGATCTGCTATGAGGGAATTTTTTTCAGGCAGGTACGCGATTACGTGAATCAGGGTGCAGCCTATCTTGTGAATATTACGAATTTGATGTGGACGCATACCTATGCCGGACATATACAGCACGCCCAGATGGCCCAGACCCGAGCGATGGAACAGGACCGCTATTTTATTAGAGCAGCCAATGACGGTCTAAGCTGCGTCATCGATCCTTATGGACGCATCATCAAAAGTCTGCCTTTGTTTGAGAGAGGAGTTCTCAACGCTACTGTCGATATTGCTCCGCGCGAAAAAACATGGTATGCCAGATGGGGCGATCTCTTTCTTTATCTGCTGCTGGCGGCTCAGGTACTTTTCGGTATTATCAAATTAATTCAGAATAAACGATTCAGGAACAGGAAGCAGGGAAATTAGGATATATGTCAGAAAATAACGTGAAACTTGAAGAAAAAGATTTCCGGGAAGCAAAGCAAGCAATCGCTACGGTTCAGGAAAAAATCGATGAGCGTTGGAAGCTTGGTAAATATGATGAGATAAAGAAAAAAATTGATTCGCTGAAAGAATTGATGGCTGTTCCCGATTTCTGGGATGATCAGGAAAAGGCGCGAGCTCTCATCGCGGAGGAGAAAAAAAATAAGGATTTATACGAACCCTGGTTTGGGTTGCGGCAGCGGGTGCGCGATTGGCTCGAACTTTACGCGATGTCGCAAGAGGAGAAGGATCAGAGTACGTTAGCGGAGCTCTACTCCGAAGTGGCAAAGCTGGAGGGCGATTTTAACAAACAGGAATCGCTTGCTCTGCTGGATGGGGAAGATGATAAAAACAACGCATTTTTAACCGTGCATCCCGGAGCTGGCGGTACAGAGAGCCAGGATTGGGCGGAGATGTTGTTTCGCATGTTCCTGCGCTGGGCGGAAAAGAGCAATTACAAGCTGGAGATTATTGATAATTCTCCGGGTGAGCAGGCTGGGATCAAAAGTGCAACGGTTCTCATCAGCGGTGAGAATGCATTTGGTCTTTTAAAAAGTGAGATCGGTGTACACAGGCTGGTGCGCATCTCGCCCTTTGACAGCAACAAACGTCGTCATACCTCTTTCGTTTCCGTATATGTTACACCGGAAATCGATGACGATTTTGATTTTGAAATCAACGAAGAAGATCTTCGCATTGATACCTACAGATCCAGCGGCGCAGGCGGGCAGCACGTTAATACCACAGATTCTGCGGTTCGTATAACGCATATTCCTACCGGGTTGGTAGCGCAATGCCAGAATGAGCGCAGTCAGCACAAGAATAAAGCGCAGGCAATGAAAGTGCTCAAGTCGAATCTATACCAGCACGAGAAAGAGAAGCGTGAGGCAGAGCTTCGCGACAAACAACCGGAGAAAAAAGATATTGCCTGGGGCAGCCAGATTCGCTCTTATGTGTTTCATCCTTATAATATGGTGAAAGATCACCGCACCAGCCATGAGACAGGCAATATCCACGCTATGATGGATGGCGACCTGCTGGATGATTTTATCTATGCTTATCTGAAAGCTCGCAACCTGAGCAAGATGTAAGCCGGTTTTTTTGTATGAAAATTATTGCATCGCAGACTTTCTATACGATTGACAGCATTTCTTTGAAGAGATTGCGCGTTGAGTACAACGGCAAAGAGTATGACCGTGCATTTGTGGATTATCCGCAGGCTGTGGCAGCGCTGCCCGTGAATGCGGCTGGCGAACTTCTTTTGATTCGCCAGGAGCGCGTAGGCGCGGGTAGGGAGATCTGGGAGATTCCGGCTGGCAAGCTTGACGCGGGCGAAGAACCCTCTGCGGGAGTGGTGCGGGAATTGCGCGAAGAGACAGGTTTCAGTGCATCGCGGCTAATGTTGATACACACCTATTATCCGGCGCCAGGGTTCTGCAACGAACAAATAGATCTTTTTTTAGCCCAGGGGCTGGTCGCTGATCCCCTGCCGGCGGACGAAGATGAACAGATCAAAGTTCATTTTTTTTCTCTGGAAGCCATTCGCAGGATGCTCGGTAACGGCGAACTGGAGGACGCGAAAACACTACTTTCCATTTACTGGTATCTTGCCAGAGAAAAAAAAATCTGATACTGCTATAACCGGATGCCAAGCATGGTGATATCGTCTTCGATTGGTTGGGATTTTGAAAAAAGTTTCGCTGCCTGATACACCTGCTGAATCCATTGCTCAGGATCATTCTTGTCCATTTTTGCCGCGATGCGAATCAGATTCTCCTCACCCAGGGATGTCTTCTGGGAGTTGTACACATCGGAAATGCCATCTGTGAAAAGAAGGAGATTCTCCCCTTTGCGAAAGGAAAGGGTTTTTTCTTCGAAGCTGGGATCCTGAAGCAGACCAATGAGAGGACCGCTTGCCAAACAGCGGTTGGTATTGTTCTGCTGGGAAAAAATAGCCGGCTCCGGGTGGCCGGCATTGGCGAAACGAAGCTGCATCGTCTGATAGTCGATCTGGATAATAAAAATAGAGAGCAGGTGGCCGGCAGTTTTCATATAAAGGGATTTGTTGATGTTATGTAGAACCTCGCAGGGAGCCATCTGGTACCAGAGAATTTGATCGAGCAGAACTTTGGTCATCGCGGCAACCAGGGATGCCGGCACTCCATGTCCAAAAACATCGGCAATAAGAATGACGATCACATCGCCATTCTGGGTGCAGCGAATATCGTAGAAGTCGCCACCAACAAAATTGGCTGGTTCGTAGATAGCGGAGATCTGCGCATGGCGCAGGTGGGGCAGATTTTTCGGTAGGAGATGCTGCTGGATATTGCGCGCCTTATCCAGCTCCCGTTCCAGGTCTTTGTTTCTGCTTTTTGTGGCGGTGTGCATTTTCAGCAGTTTGCGGTTTGCCAGATTGAGACGCTGCACCGTTCTGTGGTTTTTCTGCAATAAATTTTTGATAAGACGATAGTTTTTGGAGCGCCTCAGCGCCAGCAGACTACCATATACCGGTACAATTGAGATACCTAATAGATAGAGCCACTCCTGCGCCAGGCGGCTGGGATCATGCAGGATTTCAGGATGAAACGCGTAACGCAGCAGGATGGCGAAGATGATGATGATCATCATGTAGCGGATCTTGGAGGTTTCCGGCGAGTAGTAGGCCGAAACCAGGATGAGGGCGATGAAGGGAATCATCACCATCTCCTGTCCACGGGTGGTGCTGGCGTAAAACATGCTGAAGGTTACTCCAGAGATAATCCAGTATAAATAATCGTGCCACTGGATAAACCGTCGGCTGTGCTGCAGCGGACTTTTGATCATGAGAAATAGCAGGATCATCATCAGGCTGTTCAGGTAGCTGACAGCCACCCATAGGTTGTAGTCGATAACAAAGATGGAAAAATGCTGTCCCAGGAAGAGAATCCAAACAAGGCTCTGATACACGATCAGGTGCGGCCAGAATGGCACTAGCAGCTTTCGTTCAAGTCGGTTGTATTTTAGCAGGTTCATGAAATGGAGCTGTCTGGCCGCGCTCAGATTTAGCGGTCGCAGCGGGGAAGGCCGCCGAATTTTTTATTGAGAGGATGGCTGTTCAGCCTGGCAGCTGCCTCCTCAGAAAAAGGGGCGTTGGTTCTCATATTAAAATTGCCACCAGGACCATACTGGCATACAACAACAACCGAGTTGCCGCAAGAGGCAGCGCCGCAGCCAAGGTGTGTGGATTTGTCCCACATAAGCTGCGTAAAGTGGCCGATCTGATCTCGCTTTCCCCGCTTGGGACAAACCACCCCCCGTGCCGAGTACTGAAAATCGGCGATCTCCGAGTACCAGGCATCCGTAGCGTCGATACCGCTCTGGCCGCTAACTTGGGCTCCGCCGGAATTGTAGTACCAGTAGAGGTTTTCGCCAATATACCGAAAGGAGGCTATGTTGCTACGCAAACTGTTAGAGGAGTGTTGCATATTGCAATTCTGGTAGCTTTTTAGGCGATTTGCCCAGTTCTGCGCAGAGGCGGCAATGGTTGGATTCCATCTCATGAGAGGAATGCCGGCAATTCCCCTGTACAGGTTGTGCTGCTCCAGAACTTTTTTGCCGAAATCTGTGGTGGGTTGGGATAGCTCTTCCTGGGCCGGTTTAGCCTCCAATCCCAGTGTCTTCTCATCTTCATTCTGGGCGCTAACGCCGCCAAGTAAAAAAGTGACCAGCAGGAAAAAAACGGAGATCCTTAATTTTTGATTCATAATCATTCACCTTAACCAAACATCGCATCCAATGGGGATTGAGAATCGCCTATCTATTGCAAATGAAAAAAATTTGTCAACAATTCAGCAGATTTGGCTTCGCTCTACACAAAGGAAAGTGATTTTTTTATGGAAAATTCAGCAACATACCAATAGGCATCGATGCTTCGATAAACTTGTATGGTGAGCCTGCGATGCATCGAGCTTGTCGAGATGTCGAACCACAGCACAAGATTTACTTCGACAAGCTCAGTACAAGTGACCGGTTG
>DYNZ01000239.1 GCA_020720805.1 Leptospira biflexa
AATATTTTGCGGGGGCAGAGCATATTCGCCGGTAAGAAAACTATCTAATTGCCGCAAGTGGGCAATACTGCCAGAAAATGATGCCGCCCTTGGAATGGTCAAAATATTCTGAAAGTCAAAGCTGTTAATGGCTGGGGTATTCAACATGACCAGGTCTCGTGGGATACTCAGGCAAACGCAATCGGTCATTGCTGAATCAAGACTGATTTCAATGAAGCAAAGAGGGTAGTTAGGGCTCCCTTCTTGGTCTTGTTGTATTGAGCCCAGGAAGAGATACGAGCTGCCATAAGCCTGAACAACGACATACTGCTTCAAGAGAATCAGCAAGTCATAGAGAATGATGCTGTAGTCACACTCTTTGAGGTAAGTCGTAGCTTTCTGGAAGAACTCTTTTTCATCGACACTATTGGTGGCTGTTTGTTGCAGGACATCATAAATATCCTGGGAGAACTTCGGGATATTGAAAGTGGGTGCTGGGAGGAGTGTCGCTCGAAACTGCTGCTGAATGGTCGCGAGTTCTTCTCGCTGGAGGGTATGAATAATCTGTTCAATGGCCTGTCGCAGGGCAAGATTGTATGATCGGGCTGCTTCCAGGAAAATTTCTCTTATTTCCGTGGGGCTGCTCAGTGCTTTACCTTCTTTTTCCTCTTGAAGAAATTGCTGGAAACGATCGTGGTTGAAGGATTCTTCTATAAGCTCAGAGAGTTGTGAACGAAAACGAGAGGATGGAATTTCAAATTTGAACTGGTTGGCACAGACATTAACAGGACTAAGATCATTGTTTTCAAGCTTAGCTATCCATACTCTAAAAAAATCGGTAAAAAAGGATAGGTCAAGAGTCAGATTGGTGTCGTCCAGCCATTTATAATTAAGTGTGCTTCTGTTGGAAAATCGCGTCTCTGTGAAAGCGGCATAGTAGTTCAGAATACTTTTAACGAACTGGCTCATACAAAATCCTTATTTTTATTCATAATTCATACCGATGGAATCGAAGAGGGATATGTCCTGGCCGCATGAGTCAATGAACAGAATGCAGGGAAAAGTATCTGTGGGCGTCAAATGTCGTGCCGATGCTTTATTGTTCAATAATATCAAATATTACAGACCAATCTACGCCAAATTTCATTTGATTTTCTGGAAATATATCAATCATAAACATTTTATCCCACATTTTTTGTTGTTCTTGTTTTCTTAAAGCAAGAGGGCAAGGATATATACAGGCCATTCTCCAATCAATTTCATCCACACTGAGAAGTGTTTCCTGCTCCATCAACTGTCGAATTCTCTCAATTCGCAATTTTTGTTGTTCTGGACGTTGTGAGTAAATGAGAGATTGAGCAAAAGATTCAAATGCGAGTAAAGCCGAAGATTCAGGTTCAAATGTTACCGTACCCGCTTCTTTACTGGCATTTTCTGCCATTTCACTGAGGTTGGCTTTTTTGTCAGCAAGGCGACGATATAATTCCTTTGTCGCATGAAGTAAGCTAAAGGGAGCTATTTCTGAGGCTGGCCCCACCATAGCAGCAAATGGAGCAAAAGGCCCTTTGAAGAAAGAAGTTATTGCTGCAAATCCTGTGCAGGCAGCAATGACTATAAGTAAGTTGCATTTTGTGTTGAAATTTATTTTTTGCAATGGATTCGCCAGCTCTTCCCAAGATAAATGTTCGCTACCCCCCTTAACACCAGGCCCTTCCAGCCCTTTCATTCCTCCATGGGCCTCAATATGAAGAACCGGAATTGCGCCTGTTTCCTGAACATAACTCGCAACCTGCTCCATAGAGGACAGCACATCTATCTTGTTTGTGCATCTATGATAGATGGGACTTGAAATTTGTTGTTCTTTCAACCACTCATAAAGTTCCACGCCGGTGTTCTGGTCGGCCAATGGCACCCATTCAATAATCCAGATTATAGTCGTTTTTTTGAGGGCACATTTTTCAGGTGGGCCCGGTAATCGTTGAAATAACTCTATTTCAGGATCTGTAAGTTTCATAATTA
>DYNZ01000080.1 GCA_020720805.1 Leptospira biflexa
CTGACACTAGTCCATCCGTGGACGTCGGTCGCTCCTGTGACTTCCTGTCACCCGCGACACTAGTCCATCCGTGGACGTCGCATGAACAGTTGCAGGATATCCTGACTGCATGGCATTGCCTTGCGTCGGGTAATGGCAGGTCGTGGTATTTACCAACGTCCTTTTAGTACAAAGGCCATTGCAAACATTACAACAAGTAAGGAGCAGTCATGAGCGGCGAAAAACCGATTATGGATCCCAAAAAAATTGAAGAGTTCCGCAGCTACAGCGACGGTAATGACGATTTTATCAAAGAACTTTTTACCCAATACGAGGAGAGCACTCGGGCGATCCTGCAACGCCTAGAAGCTGCCCATAAGAACAGCGACACAAAACAAGTGCTGTCCGAAATTCATGCTATGAAAGGCTCTACCCGAAACATGGGTCTGGTCGATTTTGGAGACTTTATCGTCGATTGGGAAAAAAAGGTTAAAGAACAAGGTAGCGCTGATTTTCCGAAGGATTTTGCTGTAGCGCAACAGCTTTTCCAGAAGGTACTGGTCTATCGCAAGGAAAAATTTCCTGCTTAATTTCATTGCTTATCTACGGAACGACTGGATATAGATTATGATCAATCACCGCCTATTTCGCGAGGATCTGACGCTTATTAAACAGAACCTGGCAAGACGCAGAAGCCTGGACTCCTTTCAACCGGACGAAATCGCAGCCTGGTATCATACCTTGGGCCAGCTTCAACCCAGGGGGGATGAACTTAGAAACGAACGCAACCAGCTCAATAAAATCATAGGTAACAAACGCAAACTCAAAGAAAACGCAGACGCGGAAATGGATCGGATGCGCTTTCTCTCCGAAGAGATCAGATCCATCGACAGCGCAGTCAAAGAGCTCACAGAAAAAAGTGACAGAGAGATTCTCTCCTATCCCAATATCCTCCAGCCTGATGTACCTGATGGAAACGATGAGAGGGAGAATGTGGAGATCAGAACTTCGGGTAAAATACCGGATTTCTCCTTTCAGCCTCTAACCCACGAAGATCTTGGCGAAAAATGGCAGCTATTTGATATGGCCGCCGGCAGCAAAATTACAGGAACAAAATTTCCTGTTTATAAAGGTGTGGGCGCTCTGCTGGAAAGAGCCATTGTAAATTTTATGCTCGATACCCATACCCGGGAAAACGGTTACCAGGAAACCTTTGTGCCGATGCTGGTAAATGATGAGAGCATGATAGGCACTGGCCAATATCCAAAATTTATGGATGAATATTACCGATTGGACAAAGATGGACTCTCTCTCATTCCTACTGCTGAAGTTCCGCTTACCAATTTATACAGAGACGAGATCATTCCCATTCAAAATTTGCCACAGAAGATTACTGCCTACAGCTCCTGTTTCCGGCGCGAAGCTGGTTCTTATGGTAAGGAGACCCGAGGTTTGGTGCGCGTACATCAATTTCAAAAGGTGGAATTGGTAAAAATCTGCACACCAGAATCATCGGCTCAGGAGCATGAAGCTCTGCTGGCGGACGCGGAATCCATTTTGCAAAAGTTAAAGCTACCCTATCGTGTGATGCTTCTCTGCAGCGGTGATACATCCGCAGCCTCATCAAAGACCTTTGACCTTGAGGTCTGGATGCCAGGCCTAAACCGCTATCTGGAGATCTCATCTGTATCCAATTTCACCGATTTCCAGGCAAGGCGAGCCCGCATCCGGCTGCGCCGCGACGCCCAGGAAAAGCCAGAGCTGGCGCACACCCTAAACGGTTCTGGGCTGGCAGCAGGCCGAACAATGGCGGCCATTCTGGAAAATTACCAGCAAGCAGACGGAACTATTCACCTCCCTGATGTTTTAAGACCTTACATGGGCGGACTCGAAGCTATTCGCTGATTTTTTTAAAAAAACCGCCTTTTTTTTAAAACAATTCTGCTAACTCCCTCTATATACTCGAAACACTCTGGTTCTCGGCGTTTATACTGGCATCGCTGGCATTGCCTTGCGACACACGAAAAATAAAATGCCATTCGTATAGATAGAGAGCCAATAACGCTATGTGTGTAAGAGCAGCTATGAAATCGGACAACCCTATCAAATCACTTTTCCTACTGATGGAGTCCAGGTATACACCCATCTACCAGGTGCAAGAGGTTTTCATCGCTATTTCTCCCCAGGATCTTCATGACTTTTACATGAACGCAAGGTTTCGCTGTCACCACTACCATCTACAGCTATTATACTACTTCCTCACACTATTTCGCAATGTTTCAAAAATCCAGCTTCTGCTGCAAAGCCCGGAGATCCATCTCGAGCTGACAGAAGATCTCTTCATTAATACCTTTGGACGTTTTGTTGTCCCTGAAACGATCACCATGGATCAACTGCTGGACGAATATTTTCCCTTCATCCCCCAGGATCGCATGCTGGCTCTCCTGACAACCTCGCGGATCATCAGCCGGGACGCCCTCTTCTCCTATTTTATCCTAACAAAGCTTGACAGACACCATATCGATACCTTCTTCGCGCAAAAACAGGATCTGGATCGATTTATTAACTCCTTTTTGCATTTCTCGCAACGGATGGCGAGAAAGATTCTTCTGCGCAATCCAACCCTTTTTGGATATATTGTCATGTATCTTCAGGTTTTTCAAGATGCAGAGGCGGCGGACGCCTTCAACATGAAATTCGCTCAGGATATCAAGGAGATGGAGGAGATCAAAAATATCATCGCGCAGGTCTCGCAAAAGTCGCGAACTGGCAAACAGGTCACGCTGGGACGCTTCGCGTTTCCGGCAACCTCTTTATTATCCAGCACAAAGATCCTATCCCTGATCCCCTATCTATCAGGCAAAAAAAATCTGCATAGGATTGTCTATTTTCTGGAGAAAGAGGGCATTTTTGAGCATGATGCCGAAAAAAAGATGGTGCTGGAAATTCTCTCGAATCCGCTTTTTCGGGATATTGTTGCCTCAACAGCCAAATAAAGGCCTATTTTTACTTTTTTACTGCGAACAGATACTTCTTGCGCCTGCCAAGGGTTGCATCCAGAAGGAGAGCCGCAAGCACAATGGCACCACGCAACCCCTCTGTCCAGACAAACAGGCGGGTGCTAACTTCACCCCAAGCCAATATGCCGGAAATCAGCCAGAAGGAGGCCATGATCGTGAGGAGGATGCGACCCTCCTTTTTTTTCTGAAATACCCAGATGCTAGCTGCTAAAGTTATAAAAAATTGCGGCAATACCAGAGAATAGACAAATATTTTAAGAAAGATATGGTGCTTTTGGATTAAATAAAGAGCAGATTTAGCGTCAAGGCCCAGAAAGAGAAAAAAGTTCTGCACTCCCTGTAAAACCTGAACCAGTACATATCCTTGAAATATTAAATTTGCGAAAACCAATGAAACCAGAAAACCAAAAAACATAAATCGTCCTAATAAAATCCTCTTACAATGTACCTGTACCAATAAGCATCGATGCTTCGATGAACTCAGCACAAGATTTACTTCGACAAGCTCAGTACAAGTGACCGGTTGGGCAATGCCATAACCGCGTCCTTATCGACCTTGGGTCAGCTCCAAAAATCTGACACTAGTCCATCCGTGGACGTCGGTCGCTCCTGTGACTTCCTGTCACCCGCGACACTCGTGCATCCGTGCACATCGCATGAACAGTTGCAGGATACCCTGACTGCATGGCATTGCCTTGCGTCGGGTAATGCCAGGTCGTGGTATTATACCGAAAAGAAATTGGTTTTCCCCATGGCATCGCTTCCTTTTTGTATTTTATAATTCGGAAGCGATACGCACGTTGCGCGGCATCGCCCCAGGAAACCAAATCTGCACGAATTTCGCGCAAGCGTAAAATTCGGCAGTAAGGATAACGAAGCTTGTGCTGAGCAAGGTCGAAGCACCAGAAAGTGCGAAAAGCACTTTCTTCGCAGTATACCAACGTCCTTTTGGCACAAAGTCCATCGCAAACAGTATATCCTCAATCTTTGCAGGGTTGCGCTGACCTGTCAAGTATCTTAATCCTTACCTGGAGGGATTATCAAGAAAGACAGCTACCAAGGAGATAGGTAGCTCTGTGGAGATGGCGGGATTCGAACCCGCGTCCTGAAATGTGTATCAATAGCCTCTACAATTATAGGCATTTCTTTCAATTTCAGCAATGGCTACGGGTAATGCCACCCAACCACTGCCTGATCCTCAAAAAGTTTCGGATCCTCCGCCGAGGAAAACTTTAGATCCTATCCTCCAGAATTATCATGATAACAGACACTGAAGGCTCTGCCTTATTATCACGCCCACTGGGATTAAGCAGCGAGAGCTAATTCGTTGTTTGCAACTAAAAGGTGCCGGTTTGACGAGCCGACGACTCGAATTGCCACTATTCATACAGGTCACCCCAGTCGAAACCAGATCATCCCCTGTACATAAAAACATAGCGCAAATGACGCATATCGACAACCAGGAAACCTCGAATCGTAAAAAATAATCGGATAGCCTCAATCAAAAAAATAAATATTCTTGTCACATAATCATCGCATACGATAGTGGATTAGAAGCCCTATAAATAAAATCCTTCTGCTGTCAAAATTTTTTTGTTCGCGCATCGAATCTTTCCATCAAATGAAAAAATGGCAGCTTTGGCAAGCGAGGTCCTATGCAAAAAAAAATCACATATTTAGTTATTCATTTTTCCCTATTTTGTATCCTTTTGCAGCCGCTCGCAGCCCAGTCCCTGCTGGATCCTCAACTGGATGGTCTTTTTACACCGAAGGCTGAAAAATTTCAGCTTTACAGTACAAGCATTACCAAACGCACAGCCGGCACTTTAGCCAAATTGACCATTTTCCAATATTTTAATCCTAATGGCACTCTGGCTAAAACCGATTCTCTGTTTCAGGGACAAATTCGCCAGACAAAAATATTCTTCTACCGACCATTCGGAAAGGTTTTTCGGGTGATTGCTCAGGATTTCAGCGGCCAACCGGCCATTCGCTTCGAAGAGCGCTACCATTATGATAGCCAAAATAGGCTTGTTCGCATCGAAAAATTATCCATGAGCGGTCTTCAGATCATGAACCAACAGCACCCATTGCTGATGCTCGAAGCCAAACTGAGCTACGATTCAAAAAACAGATTGATAAAAACGGAAATTCGGGAATTGGACAAACCGACTTTTTTTACAAAAGAGAAATTATCCCCGGAAACATTTTCATCCCTTTTTCAACCAGCACCCATTCTAAAAGATGAGCTCACCTGCAAGGAGTGGAAATACTCCTACGATAGCCAGAACCGCAAAAGCGCAGAGGTACATAGAGTAGGTGAGTGCGGGAAAATGGGTCTGCTGCAGCGTATCCGCTACGATCACGATGACCATAGCACAAAAACTACGATAGAAATACCTGGTATCTTTTATAAAAAAGTCGATGAAAAGCATTTTGCTAACGGTGTAACCGTTAAACATAAGGAACAGTATTTTATCGAGGATGCGCTGCAATATGAAAGCGATAAAAGTTTTTCGGCGGAGACTGGATTGCTGAATAGCTGGCAGGAACGGGAAAAAAAGGAGCAGCTTATCCTAACCTACCAGTGGCATTTTAACATGCAGCCTTTTGAGATCAAAGCCACCTTCCTGAACAAAGAAGCAAAAAAAATTACAGTACCTTTTAAGGGAACAAGGCAAAGTTCAACTGGAGTCCACGATCGGGAAATCCTTTTTACCTATGATCAAACCAGCGGCTATCTCGCCAGAGAAACCCTGTACCAAATGGAAAGCGGCACCCGTAACACAAAAAGTTTTCTGCCTAAACAGATGATTTATGAAAAAGAAAACCAGTATAACCCCAATATGTACCACTTCAAATACCAGAAAAAATAGGCTTCATCAGCTAACCGTGAATCTGGATCGTCTGTATAAATTATCACTCTTTTTAGCACTCTTTTTCATGCTTCCCGGCTTTGGATATGGTCAGGAAGCTACAGCTCTTCACCTCATGAATCAAAAACTGTTACGCCAGTTGCAGCATTATAATGATAAAGGATCTGGTGTTATCGGAGTCGCAGCGTGGGATCCCTTCACGCACACCAGAATTGAATTTCAGGCCTCTTCCCAATTTCCACAAGCAAGCACCATCAAATTCCCTATTCTATTGGAGGCATACCGACAGATTGCCAAGGGAAACCAGAATGAGGATACAATTCACACCATCTCCAAACGTTATCTTGTCGGAGGGGGTGGGGTTATCCAAAAAGAGCTACGCAAACAGAACTCGATTCAGAGGAGTTTTTACCAGCTTTGCAGGGTTATGATGGTGGAAAGTGATAATATCGCCACAAACTATCTTATTGATCTTCTGGGCATGGACAATATTAACCAATCCATGAGATCCTGGGGGCTGAACAAAACCCTGCTTCAGCGCAGAATGATGGATGTAAATGCTAGCGCGCAAGGTCAGGAGAATATATCCACCCCATCCGAAATGCTCCATCTACTGATAATGCTGTATGACGGAAAAATTCTACCGCAAAAAGAGACTAAAAAAGTATTAACCATCTTAGGACTGGTTCAAAAATATATGCGCAAGGCGATTCCTGCTCACATCCCCATAGCCTCAAAGGCCGGCCGGGTTCCCGGTGTTCTCTGTGAAACTGGTATCATCTACCTACCGAAAGGTCCTGTGTTCGTCTCGATTATGAGTAGTTATAACCCAATTCAGGGAAAGAATAACCCGGTGATTGATATAACCAGGCTACTCTTTTCACATTTTAGCTATATACGCCAATACAATACCTATGGCCACTCCGCAAAAGGGTATCGATAACCCTATTTCAAGATTGTTTGGCTGCCAGAGCCTGCTTCATCGTTTCGCCAATCATAGATGGATAATCGACGACATGAATTCCAGCATCTCGCATCGCGTCCATTTTTGATGTTGCAGTGCCTAAACCGCCAGAGATAATTGCACCAGCATGACCCATCCGTTTTCCAGGAGGGGCTGTTTGTCCGGCGATAAACCCTACCACAGGTTTTTTTACATGAGCTTTGATAAATGCTGCCGCCTTTTCTTCCTCGGAACCACCAATTTCACCAATCATGATGATACCATGGGTCTCCGGGTCATCATGGAACATTTTGATGATATCTGTAAAGTTTGATCCTATGATCGGATCACCTCCAATACCGACACAGGTACTCTGACCTAAACCAATCTTTGTCAATTGACTGACAGTTTCATATGTTAAGGTTCCGGAACGGGATACCACGCCAATATGACCAGGCTGGGTGATAAAGTAGGGCATAATACCTATTTTACACTGCCCTGGAGTAACCAATCCTGGACAGTTCGGCCCAAGTAATTTGCTATTTGACTTTTTTAAAATTTCATAAACCTTAACCATGTCATTGATAGGAACATGCTCTGTGATGCACACAATCAAACCAATTTCCGCATCTATGGCCTCAAGAATGGAATCAGCAGCATAGCCTGGGGGAACAAAGATAACCGAGGCGTCGGGTCTTTCCCACTGTACCGCTTCCCGTACGGTGTCATAGACGGGTATCCCATGCTCCTTGACCTCGCCACCCTTGCCTGGCGTTACACCGGCAACGACTTTGGTTCCAGCCATAATCATTTGTGATGTATGAAACGAACCTTCCGATCCGGTAATCCCCTGCACCAGGACCCTGGTGTATTTATCTGCTAAAATTGCCATAACGTACCGTCCCCTCTATTTTTTCTTTCCCTGAACTGCAGCCAGCACCTTTTCGGCTCCATCTTTCATACGATCAGCGAGAATGATTTCAACATCAGACTGTTTCAGGAGTTCATGCCCCTCTTCCGCATTGGTTCCCTCCAACCTGACAACCAGGGGGACTTTTATATCCACCTCTTTGGCAGCCTGTATTATCCCGGCTGCGACACGGTCGCACCGCACGATACCACCAAAGATATTGATCCAGATCGCCTTCACATCCTTATATTTCAGGATAATTTCCAATCCCTTTGTCACGGTTTTCGTATTGGCAGTTCCGCCAATATCGAGAAAATTCGCCGGTGAACCACCCGCTTTTTTGATCATATCCATAGTCGCCATTGCCAACCCTGCCCCGTTGACCATACAGCCGATATTTCCCTCCAACTGCACATAGCTGAGGTTGTATTTTTCAGCCTCGACCTCTAATGGGTGCTCCTCTGCAATATCGCGCATCTCCGCGATATCGGGATGGCGGAAAAGGGCATTATCATCAATAGTCATTTTTGCATCTAAGGCAAGCAGCTTCTCATCTTCCGTGAGAACCAGGGGATTGACCTCAACAATCGAGGCATCACATTGAATGTAAGCATTGTACACCCCGGTTATAATACCTACCGCCTGTTTGAAAGCCTCACCGCGAAAACCCAGGGTAAAGGCAATTTTTCGAGCCATAAACGGCTGAAAACCAATCAATGGGTCAATAGTTTTCTTAAAAATTTTTTCTGGATGCTTGGCAGCTACCTCTTCGATATCCATACCACCTTCAGTCGATGCCATAAAAACAGGTTTACCTACGCTACGATCCAAAGCTATGCCCAAATAATACTCATTTTTTATATCCAGACCCTTCTCCACTAAGACCTTATGGACTTTTTTCCCTTCTGGCCCGGTTTGGGGTGTAATGAGAGTCTTCCCCAGTATCTCATTGGCATAATCCTTGGCTTCATTCAGGGTTTTCGCTACCTTCACCCCGCCAGCCTTGCCGCGACCGCCAGCATGGATCTGGGCCTTGATAACGACAGACCCGCCGCCAAAACCCTGCGCAATACGCCTGGCCTCTTCTGCTGTTTCTGCAACTGCACCCTCGGGCACGGATACACCATACCGGCGCAAAAGTTCCTTTGCCTGATACTCATGTATTTTCATCAGAATACCTATATAGTAAGATTGGTAATGGATTTTCCTTTTTTGTATTTTTTTTGCTTTTTATGTCAAATAGAAATATTTTTCAAACAGGCTATTTATCATTTTTATAAAAAAAATGCAAGAATACCATTTTTCTCACTTTACGGATATTCGCTTGGCCATCATATCTGACGGAGTGGAATTTTTACCATTTACTCGTAAATTCTAAAATTGGAGCTTTGTCTCTTGATAGTTCAATTCCCCCCTTTTCTTAAAAAAGAAAAAAGCCTCTTTTCCAGGGGGAAATTGATTTTCTGGCTCCTGGCGAGTGTACTACCTTTATTGTCATCCTGCGCTGATTCACCACCATTGAATCCAACGGGCTACTTATCCCCACCACTGGGATTAACGGCTGAAGCGGACAGCACTGGAGATGGTATCCGGCTCTCATTTTATTCAGGAAATGACGAAAATGACTTTGACGGCTTCAATGTCTATGTGGCAACAGCAGAAAACCTTGCTTATACCAGGGAAGGTTCTATTCCTTTGCTGCCGGATAGTGTGGAGCCAACGATCATTATGAGCCCCCAGGAGATCAGCAGCAATGTAAAACTCTCCTACCTGGTACGTTTCAGCGCCAGCAATCGAACACCCTTGTCTAGCCAGGTAAGGTACTATTTTCTAGTACGGGCACACTCCTCCCAGGGCAGGGTAAGCCCGCCATCCAATGAAGCCTCAGCTATCGCGCCGTGATGAAATGGAGAATAACGGGATGCTTATTCGAAAACTTTTTTTTTACCTGGCGCTATTGGTACTCCTGTGG
This sequence comes from Leptospira biflexa, assembly GCA_020720805.1. Taxonomy (GTDB): domain Bacteria; phylum Spirochaetota; class DYNZ01; order DYNZ01; family DYNZ01; genus DYNZ01. The sequence continues at coordinate 9,701 of DYNZ01000080.1, forward strand.
GGTATGACAGCCTGCAATGACGATGTGACCACACTGTATGAGGAGCTCAATCCCCCTCTGGGGCTTTCCATCGCGACCTACGAAGAGGGATATCTGCTACAGTTCTACGCCTATAATCTGGGAAAGGTTGATTTTGCCGGCTATGCATTCTTTGCCTCTGCAACTGAGGATCAAAGCAGACTTTTGTACCAGATAAGTGATGCTTTATTTACATTTACCTATTCAGACTACGCCAACCTGATCAACCATAATGTCAACACCCCCATCCAGATCAAAACAGGCAGCGTTAGTCCGGCAGATTCTTCAATTTTTCTCAAGCAGGTTTCCCTGACTCCAGGGCAATACCTTACAGTCAGAGCCTACCCGGTTTATGACAGCGACAGACCAGATAACACAGACCCACTCCTTGGCCCCGCGATCTCCACACCCAGCAATACCGTACAAATCCCTTGATCACCGACATTGAGCAGAAAAAGCAGGACTTTTTCACCAAAATGACCAAATGAATTTTGGACTGTACAGCTATTCTCTAATAAATTTTTTTCTTTTTTAACTGCAGATAAGAAAAGTTGCTTTCTCCTCCTTTCCTTCTTTAATCTATTTAATCTATATAAAAGCTACATAAAAGGAAAAAAATTCTATGTCCCGGAAAGAGGCTATCATGAATCCTAATATTTTCTCACCTGATCTCAGGCGAAATAAAAATTTTCCTGTCCATACATTGGTGTTTCTATTTTTCTTATTAATATCAGCTTTTACGCTAAGTTGCAGTAGCAGCGAAACGACAACCCCTTCAACGGTAGACACGTCCAATTGTACTGTAGTGGTTGGCACAGGCACCTACCAATATACCATTAACAACTACACCTTTTGCCAGGATTATCCCGTATATGACTGGAACAGTACCTACAATGGGCTTTCTGGAATCGCTACCTCTTCCGTATCGATCTCTGTTGGCGATGTTCAATCCTTCGCAGGCCACTATTATTCGGCTGTTTATGTTTCTACAGGAAATGTCAGCTGGGTTCAGGCAGCCTACCTTGCTGAAAAACTTGGCGGGTATTTGGCAAGCATCAACTCATCCACTGAAAATGATTTTGTATTCAGCCTAGTCGATGATGGAGAAGCTACTCCTTGTGTGGTAACCTATTCTGGAACCAGCAATACCCCCAGCTATCAGGATGCCAGTTGTACCACCGCTCATAAATATTTCTGGCATTTTTCGATAAGCACTCAATCAGAGCATAACGGTGTATCCATAGGGCCCTTTCTTGGTGGTTTTCAGCCTGACTCAGCTGTTACCAGTACAACTGATACAGCACAAAAGCGGCTTACGGTTGGAAATGGCTGGATGGCACATCAATGACGAACGCGGACGGAACAACCCCAAGCGGAGGATTTGTCAATTGGGCTGCGGATTTATATTGTGACGCAACAATGTCAAACAGTTGCAGTACGTCCATTTCCGATAGTACGAGTACAGATTATGATTACCGCAATAACATTCAGCCAAATGCATCAGGAGATGGGCAACCATTCATGGGATTTGGTGAGATGAATAAACCTGTCAAAACCTGGGGCGATTATTCTGGTACGGTCGGAGAGTATGGTACTACCCAAAATGGTGGATCCAGCTATGGTTTTGTTATCGAATTCGACGCAAATCCTACGGGAACAGGTCCATTTTAACCGGCAATTTTCCAAAGGTGGTGCTAATTTTCCGCCCATAAAGTGACCAGGTAACAAAATGGTGTACTCTTCATGAGCGGAAAAAATTTTTTTCTTCAATATTTGCGGTATACTAAAGGCATTTTGGTTTTCGGATATCGCAAGGCAATGCCAGCGATGTC
>DYNZ01000240.1 GCA_020720805.1 Leptospira biflexa
ATCTTGATGTCCAGTATGATGAGGGGAAAAAGTGCTGGGTTGTGCGTTTAACCAAGGATAATCACAAATTAACCCATTATCTTGATGTGCCGGAGGCGGATCTCTGCATGGATGGCAAAGAGTGTGTTTCCCTTGGTCTTGAAATAGCGCAGTTGAAAGAAAATATTAAAGGCAAACAGTTTTAGAGCCTTACAGGAAGAATTTCTTGTTTTTTTCAAAGAAATTTTCCTGAGAAGGCACTTATCCCGTCCATCGGGGTTAAGATATTGTTTGCCGTTTCCAGAAAAATCAGACCACATCGCTAAGAAAAAAACACCACGCCAATAGCATTGTTTCTAACGGGTCATAATAAAAGGGGTAATCATGAATCGGGAAGAAAATGGCTGGAATCCTTATGTCGCCGGTGCCTTGACCGGGCTGCTGCTTATCTTTTCAGTCTGGTTTACGGGGAAATATGTAGGAGCATCAACGACATTTGTCCGAACGGCCGGCTTTATTGAGCGTGTCTTTAATCCAGAAAAAGTCGCTCAGATGGAGTATTTCAAAAAAGAGATGCCGAAGGTCGACTGGCAATTTCTCTTTGTAATCGGCATCTTTATCGGCTCTCTTGTGGCATCGACAATGTCCGGCACCTTTCGCTGGCAGGGCATTCCGACCTGCTGGGAAAGACATTTTGGTCCGTCCGTTTTTAAACGTTCAGCAGCAGCCTTTATCGGTGGCACGATAGCCATGTTCGGGGCAAGACTCGCTGATGGCTGACCAAGCGGTCATGGACTGAGCGGTTCGCTTCAGTTAGCGGTCAGCGGTTTTATTTCTCTCATATTTTTCTTTGTTGGTGGAATACTGATGGCTCGTCTTTTATATCTGGGAGGAAACAAATCATGAACGAGCTGGTCTATGGTTTGGTTACCGGTATTATTTTTGGATTTTTGCTTCAAAAGGGCCGCGTGATCCGCTACGATAAGCAGATTGGCGCACTTCTCCTGAAGGATATGACAATAGTAAAGTTCATGTTGACCAGCATCCTTGTTGCAATGGTAGGGGTTTACCTGCTTGTTGATCTGGGGCTGGCGAAACTATCTTTAAAGGCCACTATACTCGGGGGAAACATTATCGGCGGTTTGATTTTTGGTCTGGGCTGGGGCATTCTCGGCTATTGTCCCGGAACCCAGATGGGAGCTATCGGAGAAGGACGATGGGATGCTGTTTGGGGAATTATTGGTATGCTGTTCGGCGCGGCGCTCTATGCTGAGGCATATCCTTTCTTCAAGGCAACTGTTCTAACCTGGGGAGATTACGGGAAAATCACAATTCCACAGCTAATAGGAATTAATCATTGGCCAGTCATAACGGTTATAATCGTGTTGAGTGTGATTTTGTTCAAATGGTTTGAGAGAAAGGGTTTATGATACGAACTGGCCGGAGTAAATATGGCTGCATGTAATTTGTTCTGATTTATTATTTTTTGGAGGAAAAAATGCTATCAACTATTCCTTTTGATCTGGAAAAAATTTCAAAAACCGATGTTGATAAAGAGCTTCTGAGGGCGGCCATCATTGCCGAGTTGGACGCGATTAACCTCTACGAACAGATGGCAAATCTAACATCAAACAAGGAACTAAAGATTCTCTTTCTTGATGTTGCCAGAGAAGAAAAAACCCATGTGGGCGAATTCCAGGCTTTGCTTCTGCAGAAAGATAAGGAACAGCAGAAGGAGCTTGCTAAGGGTAAGGAAGAAGTGGAGGAATTGCTTAAATAATAAGGAAATATCAGAAGGCAATCGGCAAAAATTTTCTGGTGTTGCCGCAGGTGGAACAGGATCTCGTTCCGGTTAGTTGTATTTATTCACTACCCATACAAGGAGGATTAATCATGACAGCAAAAATCCAATGGCTTACGGACATGGACGACGCTCTGTGTCAAGGGCAAAAGAGTGGACAGCCAATTCTGCTTGATTTTTTCAACCCCAACTGAATTGGCTGTCAACAGATGGA
>DYNZ01000018.1 GCA_020720805.1 Leptospira biflexa
CAAACTCTAACGGAATAAGGGACAATTTCCTCTAAAAACCCCATTTAAAATCTTATTACATTCATTCCAAAACAAATTCAATTCATTCTTAAAAAAACGACCAATCTAATTATATTTTTTTCACAGATAATACTAGGAAACCATCAAATATTGCCAAGAAATTTGATCAAGAATTATGCAACCTTTTTCTCAATAGAACACCTTGAATTAGAAAATATTGTCAAGAAAATTTAATTACCTTAAAAATAATTAGTCGAGGGCAGGGAAGGATAATAAGGAATTATAACCGATCTTCTAATGCAAAAAAACTATCAATATTTCAAATATTGTTATATTTACATATTTGGATATGCATTTAATTTAATATATTGTCCTTTTCAATTATTATTAAAAAATACCCCATAGCCCTAAATTAGTCGTTTAAGTTTCTTAATGACCAAGATTTTAACATGAAATTTGATAATTAATTGACATTGTTATTAATTACTATAGATGCATTCCAAGATCACATTATCCAGGAATCAAATATGCTAGAACAGGTAAAAAGAGTAGATTTTGGCAGTGAAGTAGGGGAGAATCAAGCTTTACAAAACCTGCCCAAAGTGATGCGAATTCTGCTGAGTCAACATATTAACAAAAAGCAGATAAGTACCCCCCTGAAACCTATATCTGGTCTCTCATTGGAGCACAATAGCAAAGTAGTTCAATTTCCGATTCGTTACCGCAACAGGCTTCGTCTTTTCAGCGAATCAGACTTTACCGATTTCACAACTTGGTTACTGGAGACATTTTACCCGAAAAGTTGTCCGAAGTGCGGTTCTTCTTCACATTATTTGGTGAAATCCCGAGAACATAAGCAAAGATGCAGCGTATGCCATACAGACTATAGTCGTTTGAGTTATACGCCTTTACATGGCTTTAGGCTTCCTTTGTGGAATTTTGGTTATATACTTTACGAATCGTTTCTGAGGTATCCCCAGGTAGTAAATAGCCGAGAAATTAGGCAGAGACTGGGCATCTCGAATAATGGTGCGTATATGCTGAAGCGTCGATTACAACTGTTTGCCAGTGATCAGCTTGAATGGATCAACAAACTCATTACGAAGGAACTGCAAACATATTTTCCCACAAACGATTCAAAAAATATCGAACAAATTCACTCTCTTCAAGAAAAAATACCGAGTACAGATACCGTTGCGCTTTTTTCAGCATCCCAGAGATCCAATAATAGTAGGGCTAGATACAAACATGCAGGCCAAACCTCAAGTATCTATCTTAGTCCAGAAGTGGCAAATGAACGAGGCAAATATCAAATTGGAACGCTTGTCAATCACATTGGAATTAAAAAACGGGGTGTAATCCTTTCAAGTATCCCCGATCAAAAACAAAGTACGCTTCAACCTATTTTGGATACATACATACCTCGAACGTCTCTAGTTTTCAGCGATCAGGGCATCAGTTGGTACAGTTATTTCAACTCGAATCACCGAATGATAAACCATTCAGCTCGTTCGAAGGACAAACGTTACCGATATGCAAAGAATCGCTGGTGTAAGGATGGGGTTCATAGTCAGGTGAGTGAAGGGTACTTTCGTATCCTCAAACATTCCTTTATCAGTGGATATGGATATGTAAGCCCTAAATATTCCCAATTGTATCTGAATGAGTTTAGCTTCCTGAAGAATTTCTTAATCTACTTTCCATGCCGAGGGAGCAGCGAGTGGGTGGAGGGTATAGAAAAAAGCACTTCGACGAAAGTACTTGAGGAGAATGTGCTTCAACGGGAAACGAGATGCTCCCCCGGCAGGACTCGAACCTGCGACCAATTGATTAACAGTCAACTGCTCTACCGACTGAGCTACAGGGGATTATCGTAATATCAAAGAAAGTCCAAATTTTCAGGACTGATGATACAAATCTTTTCGCAGCATAAGCTGTCAAGGAAAAAAAAAGAGAAGGAACACAAAAAACTACTCTTCCGGATTGGTCAATGACTTGGATTCGGAGATCCTTTGGCTTGCCTGCAGCGTTAGAAACTCTATAAGTTTTTTTTCGGTGATATAACCTAAACGTTTCAAGATAATTCCGATGAGTCCACCCTCTTTTTCCTGTAGCTTTAAGGCCTCTTCCAATTGAGCTTCTGTAATTTCTCCGTGTTCCAGAAGTAAATCACCTAGGAGTGTTGTCATACTTTTATCCCTATTTTGAAGTAATTAATCCACGCTTTCTTAAAAAAACCGGTATCGCCACTTGATTTTGAACCATAGTCCGTTGAGCAAAAAGCGAAAGGATCTGGAGGATAAAAATAAAAACGTTCCTGTAATGACAAGTAGAACATTTGAAAAAAGAAAAATCAGAGTTATCGAGCGACCCTCCAGGTTCCAGGTTAAAGCCTCCCGTAACCAGCCAAACAGGTTGAAACTGTTGGGTGGCATTGGTTTGTCTGTAAAAGTGTCCGGCTTCCCATGGTCAACATTTTTCTTTTCCGTAAGATCCGGCTTTGGTTGCGCTGTTGCGACATAGTATTGACCCTCTGAACTAAACTGAGCCTCTTGCGCCGGAGTTAGAACACCATCAGGTCGCTGCATCTGGTACGATATCTCAAACTTTCCCTCGGGGAAAAATTTATAAGAAAACTTTTGCCCACTGATGACCGTTCCTGCCTGAAACAATATTTTTGCGCCATTTTCCAACCTGTAGGCCTTCCAATAAATGGGGACTCTTCCTATATGATACCTGCTAGAAAAAACGATGCTCGCATCCTTTTTTTGGTCTTGCACGTCCAGGGCTTGCATAAAATCAACCTCATTGCCATTGAAAAAAGGCAAGGCTGCCTGCTTACTCTTGCGTCCATCACGATATAAAATACGCACCTGCAGCCATTGAATTCCTTTCTGGGATGATCGATCAATCTCCAAATCTCTATCCGGAGGGTAGGTTTGCATCTCAGAGAAACCTTGCTGATCATCGGCAAATCCAATTAAAACTCCTGAAAATTCTGCCTTCGACAACTGCGGTTTTACGCTCACCAGCAATTTGCTCTTACCGGTCAGAAAAAATCCACCGTTCAAGTTCTTGATTCCCACATCAGGTTTTTCCGGTTGTAGTTGATCTTGAAACACAATAAATGGGTAGCGCAGGGGATTACCAAGGTTGCCTGCCGCATCCTTAGCCTGAACCCAGAAATCATATTTCCCTGGAGGTAGCACCTGGAAAGCAAATCGCGACGCTGTAATTTCTCTTTCCTGAATCTTTTCGGTACCCTTGTAGAGGGTTACCTTATAACGGCTATCCTTATCCTCACTGGTCCAAAAGAAAGCAGGGTTCTGTTCCGATGTCGGCGCATTTTTGGGAACATTCGCCTTTAAGTCAATTAATTTTGGCCCAACAAGATCCACCCAGAGGGGATAGTGTGTTACTGGTCCAAAATTCCCAGCGCCATCAATAACGCGAACATGAGCCCAGGATTTACCTTCTGGAAGACTATTATATGGAATAAATGTGATCTCTGGCCCATGAGTTTTGACCATTGGTAGATCATCTTCCCGATTGGAGAGGAGAAATGCGTAACCGGCAATACCACTGGTATCCTTTGGTGTCTGCCATAGAAGGCGGCCGCTGGTTTTATTGGACCAAAAGGGTGCCTGACTAGGATGATTATCACTTGCCACCTCAAGTTTAGGTGCATCCACATCAGACAGCTTTAGAATTAGCTGCTCATTTCCCTGCATCGTTCTTTTCCAGATAACGCCAGGTCTGCTGCCTAATAAAAAAAATTCCGGATGAATATTGCTGCCGGCGGAAAAAGAGAGCTGTGTGTCTTCTGCACTAAACTGGCTCTCTAAATTTTTAGGATTGATTTCACCCTGAAGCAAAACATCCTGAAGAAATATTGCCGCATTTCCTTTTCGGAAATCATACCAGAGTACACGCAATTTGTCCCGCACAAAACTGGCCACAGGTTTGAATGCATTGGAGTTAGTATGTGAAACGGTGATAGGCTGGCTCCACACCCCGTTTTGATTCAAAGAGAGCTTAATTTGCCAGCGGTTGTCTGTTTGCAATGCATAAACGACAGCGGGTTTGTTTTGAATGGAAAAAAGATCCGGCGAAAAATCGGGAATTGAATTATCTGTAATACGGGTCAAACTATCCCAGCGTACCCCCTCATCACTGCTCGAGACATGATAGATTTCATCGTTAAAAGTATTCGTTTTGCTATCTTTGGTTCTTGTCTGCCAGGCAATCATAAGAGTTGCGCCTATCCGGTGAACGCTCGGAAAAAAATTTCCCCTGGCATTGGCGTCGCTGGGTGAAGGCAAAATATTGCCAAAAGGGGTAATCGTTCCAGGATTCGAAAATCGGGTGTGAAAAAGAGAGATTTTGCTACCTGAGGTTCGATGGTACACAATGTGCAGAAAATTTTCACCACCGCGGAAAATTTTTCCCATAAAAGAGCCTTTTTCCATGGAGCGAACGGATGAAAACCGGATCTCCTGATCGTTTTTGGCCAATAAATCTAATTCCAGGCTGCTATAACGCAACCGAATAGTACCATCGCTTCCATCTTCCTGCCATAAAGCAACAGCCTGCTTGCTGTTGGCGGCGATTGTAGGAAAGCTGGGCACACTGCTATTGATCTCCTGAATCAGAATCGGCTGTGAAAATTTCAGATACCCCTTTTTGCTGTACATGAACCAGAGATTGCGCAGATTACTGGTCTTTTTCTCAGTAAAAACGATCTGCAAATAATCTGGGTGTGAGCTATCCACATAGAATTCATCAACCTGAATATTTGCCGGAGTTAATACAACCTCAGATTCAAAACCAACCGGGTTGCTGTTGCTCAATTGGGAGTAGCCAACAAGCATAAAGGTAATGATTATATTATAATAAACGAAGATCTTCTTAAACAGCAATTTCAAGACCCTCATAGGCGGTAAGGATGTCAAGTTTGCGGGCATGTGGGTTCATGTCCCGATAGCGCATGGCTTTAATATGGAGTTCATCCAGTATCTGATCAGAATAACTTGGATCATAATGAAATAAAACCAGCTTTTTTACACCAAACCGGGTAGCGATATCAATTGCAATACTTGAGTTTGAATGGCCCCAATCAATTTTTTGAAGCGATTCTCCAAAGGTATACTGCGTGTCAAAAATTAACACGTCCGCATTCTCAAAAAAAGGGCGATATTGATCTATGTTTTCTATCGTATGGATATTAAACTCCGCATCAGAACAAAAAACTATACTGGAACCATTCTCTTCGACACGGATGGAGTAGCTGCCTCCGGGATGTATCATCCTTTTAACCCGATAATGCAGACCGCCAAGGGTCTGGTACGTCTGGCCCTCCTTTATGATCAAGAATTCTCGCTTAGCTGCCATATCTTCCAGGGTGACAGGAAAATGGCTTTTCACCTGTTGATAGACCAACCTATTTTCAATATCGGCATAGGCGCTAATGAATCTAAAATGGTTGCCTGGAATAAACATTGGCACAAAAAAAGGGATTCCCTGTACATGATCCCAATGGGTATGGCTCATATAGACATAGGCCTCTCCTTTTCCTTGTCCAAATTCCTGCTGCATCAGAGAATTCCCAAGCATCCGAATTCCCGTGCCGCCATCAATTATCATCAGCTCATTATCTGCACCCCGGATTTCAAGACAAGTGGTATTGGAGCCATAGGTTGATTGTATACTTCGGGGAAGGGATGCCACAAAATCATGAATAGACTGTTCAGACAGGATATCTGAGACCCGGGCCAAACGCAGGGCTTCCTTTATTTTCGATTCGACCATTTCGGGAGCCAGGGGACTTGGAATGGAGCCTCGCACCCCCCAAAAACGTACTTTCATGTACTAACCAGCGCTTTCTTTCCGCCACACGGAGATTGGTTCGCCCAAAAATTAGATTATAGGGAACTCTGCAATCCTATTTTATTGCAAGAGATTTGTTATAATCTATACCAATTAAGCATCGATGCTTCGATAAACTTGGATGGTGAGCCTGCGATGCATCGAGCTTGTCGAGATGTCGAACCACAGCACAAGATTTACTTCGACAGGCTCAGTACAAGTGGCCGGTTGGGCAATGCCATAACCGCGTCCTTATCGACCTTGGGTCAGCTCTTCTCCATCCGTTGACGTCGGTCGCTCCTGTGACTTCCTGTCACCCGCGACACTCGTGCATCCGTGCACATCGCATTGACCGTTGCAGGATATCCTGACTACTTGTCATTGACTTGCATCGGGTAATGCCAGGTTGTGGTATACTAATGGCATTTTGGTTTTCGGATATCGCAAGGCAATGCCAGCGATATCGACGCACCCTTTAGCCAGTATAAAACCCGAGAACCAAAGTGTTTCGAGTATATTACCAACATCCTTTTGGTACAAAATCCACTGCAAACAGTATATAAAATATACTACCTGAAAAATCAAATAGTAACTGGATTTCTTTTCTTTATTTTCACATGAAAACTTGGTAAGGGATAAAAACTGACACAAAATCGTTTTTTTGCATAAAGTTATCACGTTCATGAGAAATGAGTTGACACTAAATCCCTTGGATCGCTACCATTTCCCATATTAGGAATCTCTATCCAGTTCTACGATTAGATGATTATCAAAAAAACGTTTGCAATTTCCACAACCAGGAAAGAATAGTTTATGCAAGGATACGCGGAGGAGCGGGAATGGAAATAAATTTTCGGCAAAAGGGTTCTCATAAGGTCATGGCAGTCAATGGAGAGGTCGATCTCTATAATGTCAGCGAACTTAAAAAGGCACTCTTTGATGCTATAAACGATACGGTGGATAGCTTAATCGTGGACATGAGGGATATTTTTTATATGGATTCTTCAGGTATCGGAGCGCTGGTTGCCGGACAGAAGAAAATGAAGGCAAAAAGCGGAAAATTTGGACTTTTAAACATCCATGAGGATGTTATGAACGTTTTAAAATTAGCTACCCTTGATAAATTTTTCACAATTTACAACTCGGAAGAGGATATTCCCCAATAGCCCTTTTTATGTTTTCTTCACCACAACGAGAGTGGTATCGTCATGTTGTGGTGCTCCATTCACAAATTGCCAGACATTCTCAATGATTTTATCATTAATTTGTTTCGCGTCCATCTCATGGTAATCTTTCAAATCTTTGATGATTCTGCGTTTCTGGTACTCCTCCTTTTTCTCATTCCAGGCCTCTGTCACCCCGTCCGAATAAAGCACAGTAATATCTCCTGGTTTTAAAAAAGTCCGCCCCATATTGTACTCCGAGTCTCCATCAACCCCAATAGGAAGACCATCCAGAGAGATATGGGTACAGCGCCCCAACTCCGCTCTATAAATCAAAACGGGGTTGTGCCCGGCATTTGTAAAAAAAAGCTCGCCTGTCTTACGGTCTATAATCATAAAAAGCATGGTGGCAAATTTATCGATAGCGAAATCGGATGACATGATGGCATTGACAGAGCGTACGATCATTGCAGAGGTTAAGGGAATATTCGTTTTCAGCAGAGTAATAAAAACGGTTCGAATCATGATCATGATCAAACTGGCAGGAATGTCCTTCCCTGACACGTCCGAAACCAACACAGCGACGCGACTCTCATCAACATCGATAAAATCGAAATAATCCCCTCCGACACCCTTTGCTGCCTTGGTATATCCTTTAATCTGCAACCCTTCTTTATTATATAACTGGCGCGGATTTAATCCCTCCTGGATCTCTTTTGCCAATCCTATCTGTTCATCGATACGAGCCTTCTCCATTTTCATTTTTTCGCCATCTTCCAGGCTCGACGCCATACCATTAAAGGCATTAGCAAGTCCTCCCAGTTCATCGCTCCGTTTTAGATCGATGCGTACGCTAAAATCTCCAGAACCTAACGTTTTGGCGTGATGGGCTAATTTTTGAATGGGATTAGAAAAATACCATCCCTGAATAAATCCAAGAGCGATTCCGATCAGCAGAAGCAAAACAGTAATAGAGAGAATTGTAATCGTGGATTCTCTTGTTTTTTCCTCAATTTCAAGGGTCGACATGCCAAGACGTATCAGTGCAATACGCTCGTTTTTCCTTACAGGGTGAAATATAGGTAAATAAAAATCCAAAATCTCCTCATTCCCAACCTTCCAATCCAGAACCAGGGGAGATGAATCCTTGGTATATTTATCCTGTTGATTTTTTAATGGGGACGGGAAGGAGGTAAGATAATTTTTTTGCAGAAGCTCAGGAGAGATTTTCGCTACAGACTGGCTGCGTGTCTGGGTGACAATTTTTCCGTTTCCGTCGAGAATAAAAAGATAGAGCAGGGAAGGGATTCGACTGTAAGTCTGCATCATCTCTATGAAAAAAATATCCCTGTCCGGGGAAAACCACGAGTTGGACGCAGCGCTGGCCAGCCGATTCACCTGAACCTCTGATTTATCGACGATATTGCTTCTGACTAAATTTCTTTCACGGATTAGAAAAAATACCCCCATAATTCCGACAACAGCCAGAATCATCGCTGTTGTGAGCAAAATCAGTTTCGTTTTAATGGAAAATTTCATATTATAAATTGAACCTCAGGATTTCAGAAGATTTTCTACGCGGCTTATATTCGAACGAGCCTCCCGGTGGCCTGGATCTATTGCTAATACCTGCCTCCATGCCTGCAATGCATTTTTATAATTATTATTTGAGTAATGGGTTAACCCTTGCAGATATAAGGTTCTCACCTGCTGTTTTTGAGCATCCGTCAACTGTCTGCCAACCTGCTGTCTTATATTTTGACCGCCATCAATGGATAATAGCTTCTGAATGCGGGCTAGGGCAGATGCCGCCTCAAAATTTAAGGGATCGTTTGTGACTACTCTCTGCATCAGATCGCGAGCCTGGGTATAATTCCTCTGACGGTAATAGGCTAAAGCTTGCTGGTAATAACCGTTCAAAACGGCTCTGGGAAGTTTAGCCTGTGTCGTCTCCTTATTTGCCTGCTCTGTTTGGCGCAACAGGTCGGACAGGCCTGGATAGTTGGGATCGATATCAAGTATCATCTGAAAGCGTAGCCTGGCAAGTCTGTACTGCTTGCCTCCTAACAATTTTTTACCCTCATCGATGATTCTGATTGCGGCCTGGCGAAATAAACTTGGATCAATCATGCGATCGCAGCGCAGGGACTCCTGAATGGCCAACCTGTTTTTGGGGAATAGCTGGAGAATTTCATTCCATTCCTGCTTCGCATCTCGATATTTTCCCTGTTTGAAAAGATTGTAACCCTTGCTGGCGAATGTTTGCACCAGAGGATAGAAGGGTGAATTGCTATCCACCTCCTCTTCGCTTTTTAGCCTTTGCGCGTCTCTGGCTCTCTCCAGGGTATCTTTTGCCTGAATGTTGTTTGGGTCAATTTTCAACGCCTCACCCAAAAACCCGATCGCAGTTTCATAATCCTCAGAATAATAGGCTATCAAACCATCTTTGATATACTTGGCGATCGCATCGGCGCGATTTCTCTCTTGCTGCAAACGAAGCTCCTCTTTCATTTTAAGGGCCTCGCGTATCTTCAGATTGCTATCCCTGAAGTTGGGAATGATCAGCATCGCTTTTTCCAACGCATCCACAGCTTCATCAAACTGGCGCGAGCGCATAAAGGATAATCCCTGCTGGTAAAAATTCTCCGCCTGGGCTGCGGTATTATTTTGATCCCTCTCACGCTTTAGCTCTTTATCAATTTTATCAAGCCACTCTATCGATTCCAAGTGCTTTGGTTCAATGAGAAGCACCTGATCAAAACTTTTTTTTGCATCGAGCCAACTTTTTTTGGTAAATTGCTCCTTACCTGTATTAATATAAAAAGCAATCTGCTTATCCTTCTGATCCAGCTCCAAACCCTTTTGCGCATCCCGGATACCATTCTGGGCGACAATATCCCCCGGCGCGGTCTCAAGGATTTTTTGGAAATATCCTATGGCTTGACGATACTCTTTTTCTGACATGGCGGTTTTTGCAAGTTTGAGATAACGTTCTCTCTCCTCCTGCTGCTTTTTTGAAAGATTTAAGCGCTCAATGGAAAACTTTTCCGCCTCTTCCAATTTTTTGATATCTGACAGGTATTCGTCCAATTTGGGGTGATTGGGGGCTTCTCGCTTTAACAGTTGATACTGTGATTGCGCTGGTAAAAATTTTTTTTCTTTAAGGTATCTCTCCAAGTCCTGCTCTATCTGTTCCCGTTTTACTTTTATTAGAAAAGCGTCCTCGAGAAGCTGGATCGCTTTCATGTTTTCGGGATGATCACGAATGATCACCTGGAGGATGCGTGCGCTCTTACGGTAATCGCTCATCCGGATTGCCTCGCGAGCCTCATTCAACAGGGAATCGACTTCGCTGGCTCTGGCAGAAAAAATTCCAGCAATCGAAAAAAGAAAAACCAGAACCAGATATTTTCCCACTATTTTATTTTGAACATAAATCATAGCTAGAGATGTTGGAATCTCTGGATGTTTTTGGCAATTGGTTTTTTTAAAAAAAGGAAGGCTTCTCTATTTTATGCTTTGAGATCGCACCTTTTGCAACATTTTCCAGACTTCTGGATGCTCTGGATTTAATTTCAAGGCTCTCTTCAAAGCATGCTCAGCCAGATCCCATTTTTCCAGATAAAGGTAAGCCATTCCTTCCTCGAGTGCCTGTTCAGAAGCCTGGATCTCCTGATTCGGAGGCAAACGAAGCGCCATCTCCGCATTATGCCTGGCTAGCTTATCATAGGAATTGGACTCCAGAAGAAACATCGAATGCTTCAGACTCTTATGGCGATCCATCAGATCTTTACCGTAAATAGCTGAGAGCGCCAGGTGTGCATCCTTATTGGTAGGCTCGATTTCCAGTACCCGCTGAAAATATTTTAGACTTTGGGGGATATTTTTCAGGGAAAAATAGATCTCTCCTAACAAAGTATATCCGGCTGTAAAACCTGGATCAATTTCGATAATTCGTTCCGCAATTGCCAGAGCTTTCACATTTTCATTCAAATAAAAAAAATAGGTAATCGCCAGGTAATACCAGGCGTCGCAATGGTTTTCATCCTTTTCCAAGACATAACGAATCTGGTCTATTCCTGGTTCAATGGATCCCTTGCGAATAAGTGAATTGGCGTAGTGCAGGCGCAGTTCAAAATGGTCAGGATCGAGGGAAAGAGCCCGCTGAAAGTAGGACTCAGCCCTGTCAAATTCCTCCTGCTCGTCATACAGTAACGCTAACTCAATTAGGGCAGGAACAAAATTCATATCCTCCTGAAGGATATTCAGAAAAAGACGCGCAGCGTCTTTCATCTGGCCTTTTTCCTTAGCGAGGATGCCCTCTTTTATTTGATCAAAAAGATGATTGGTCATGATCATGAAATCGTATCACTTTTTTTTATTCCGGATGTATCTGAATTGTATATCGACAAGAAAAACGTGATTTATAAAGTAGCGCCTTTGGTTTTTTTTGAAAGCAAGAAACATTTGACAAATAGAGCCCTTTTTTAAGAGCTTCTTCATGATCATTTCATTCCTCTTTCGAAAACATTCTCATACTTGGATCTAATCTATGCGCTTTTTTGTAAAGTTTTCACCGCTGCCTTTGATTTCCCTGATTTTCTTCGCTCTGTTGGTGTTTCCCGCGCCATCTCTGGCACAGGATGCCAACTCCATCCTGCGCAATGTCGCCGGCTCTTTGGCTGCCAGTGGCACCTTTCAGGCCAATTTTACGATCTCCAGCGGATCCTCCGGAGGCATGAGCGGGAAAATACGCTATTCTCATCCTGGAAGAATCCGTGTCGATTTTACCAATCCATCAGGGAAAAAAATAATCAGCAATGGCAAATATCTTTGGGTGTATAGCAAAAATTCTGGTTCTGTAGGCAGGCAAAACGTTTATCCGAAAGCATTCAGCGGTGGTCTGGCATTTCTTACGGCCTATAGTGATGTGCGCGCCAGAGAAACTGACGGAGGTTATTCTCTACGCTTGACCAGCCAAAATCTTTACTGGAAGCAGGTTACTGTCAGAGCGCGCAAGGATTTTCTACCGACCCAGATTGTATTTTCCGATGGTCGCGGAAAATCACAAACCATTATCTTTAGCGGCATTAAAAAAGGGTTATCTTTCCCGGGTAAAATTTTTGATTTCCGCGTACCCGGATCGATGCAGTTGGTCGAAAATCCGCTTAATTTAAAATAACAGCCGGCTTTTACCCTATTTTTTTGCCTTTTTTTTAGTAGAATCAACAGCAATCCATTCCAGGAAGCGGTAACCCGACAATCTGGCTTTGACAGGCCAGCTCTGAAGAAAAGTGGTGATATTAAAAATAGATTTTGCAACTTGTCCGGAACGGACAACTTCCTGATCGGGTTTGCCGAGATAACGAAAAAAAGCATAATGAATCGATACCAGGTGATAAAACAGAAAGAGCTCTTCCATGCTCTCCTTATGCAGCCATAGAGAATCCTGGTATGAGTTGACCCGCAGTAGCAATCGGCTACTCTTTTCGCTCAGTACAGTTTCACTGAAAACCTGCTCTCTGGTTGCCGCCGTCAAAGAAGGAAAATTTTGTATGCGCACCAGATGACTAAACAGACTGCTCCAGTCAAAACGCCGGGCAAATCCAGGGAGATGATAAACCAAATTTTCCTGCCAGATATCCCCCAAAAACCACTCCTGCCAGAAGATCGAGCCATGCAAAGCATAATCCGCCCCCGCAGGTATTGGCGATAGTTTTTGCAAACCAAGTTGTTCCTTAAAGGTTTTTTCTGATAGATGATCAGGCTCAACAAAAGCCCCAAAATCTGCGGTTAATTGAAAAAAGAGCATCATAAAATTTGGCAGATTGTGACTGCTAAGGTAATTATCCGCCAATTCCATTCGCACAGGTTTGAAATATGTGTTATATAACGTCAAAATTGGTTCAAAGAGTGGGTTCTGCCTGCAGGTTTGCAACAATATTGTGGTCATAGATTGCGCGAGAAGCCTGTTAGCCAGACGCTCTATCATCATCTGCGGTTCATATCTTTTGACTGTAAAACCGCGTCCTGGATAAGACTGGAGATTGATCTGCAATTCGTCCAAAGCAGCAGCAATTCCAAGGGATAGTAAATAATCAATGGTTCTTTTCCGGAATGCGTTGGTAATTTTTCCTGAAAGAAGAAAACGAACTATGGATTCGGGGTCTCCATCTGCTGATGCGGGAGCCAACTGATGATATATCTGTAAATTGAGATCATCATGGAAGGACCGGATTTTGCTGACAAAATCTGGACTTAAAAGGGAATAGATGGGGTGCAGCACAGGACGTAGCCGCATCTTTTGATAAGCTTTCTCAATCTCTGGGACTCCTTGTCCATTCAATTGCAGCATAAAACGGTGCCAGGATCCATCCTGATCAAATACCTCACGGAAATGAATAAACGCCTGTGACTGGTAACCGTTGAGGTGAACATACAATCCATGACTTGAGAGATCGATCGCAGATCGGATATACTCAAGCTGGGTTGCCTGATCTTTAAAGAGATAGTAGATGCCAAAATTTACATTTAGATGCAAAGCTTCGGCCAACCCCTGTTCCTGCAGTTCGTCCCTGGTTTCGTGTATCATACGTTTAGGAACTGATTTGGCTATCCAGCCCGAGACAGGGGAATAAGAGTTGTTGAATAGAATAAGTCCTCTCTCGTTATCATAGGTATTACTATAGGCAAATATATTTTCATTGATAGAACCATGCGCCTCAAAAAAGGAGAAAAATGCAAAATTGTGCACACCGCTAAAAAGAGGCCTCATCCGCATTAAGGGAAAAATGAACTCCTGGTGTCGCTGGATAAAAGCTGTGTCCTCCTGCTCGTCATAATAGGATCTGCCGTACTCCATTCCATACTTTTCCAAATATCCTTCAATCTGACCATGACCCCACATAGGAAGACCTGGCATTGTCACCATAAGCAAGGCAACACCAAAGTACTTATCGCCTTTTCCAAATTGTACGGCCGCGCTCTCCTCATCTGGATTATTCATATAATTGACGTATCGCTTCAGGATCTCTGGGTTAAACTCCAGTGTCTCCTTGACAAGCATGCGGTACTTGCTATTTTCCTCCATTTGCAGCATATTCATAAACGCGGAGTTATAGACTCGGTGCATTCCGAGTGTCCGCACAAAATAGCCCTCCATCAGCCAAAATGCTTCGGCCAGGAGCAGTGTATCTGGAGCTTCTACAGCTATTCGGTCCACAACCTCACGCCAGAACTCCTGGGGAAATTTCTGTCGAAATTCCTCCTGCGTCAGAGTAAATTCAGCCCGGCTGGGAATAGCGCCAGCATTGCCCGGACGCGGAAACCACAATCGTTGGATATGACGATTCGTAAGAGTCATGGCTGCATCAAAGCGAATAATCGGGAACCTTTTGGCAACACCGATAATCTCTTGTATGACGGCCTCACGGACAATAGGATTAGCATAATCAAGCTGAGCGGTATCGTTCCAGGGTGTGGAGGTTCCATCGTTGCCGTGGTAAATATATTTTAACTGTCCATTTTTTAGGTTTCGATATTGAAAAACTACTGCAGCATCACTATGGTTCCAATAACCATCCTCAATATGAATGCCTAGATCCTGACTGTCCGCCAGGTTTTCACAACCGAAGCGATAACCTGGATAGGGACTGGCGTCCAGACTCAGAAACCACTCCGGATGTTCCTGCATCCATTGGGAAAATATCCCTGTATGATTCGGAACCATATCCGCAGCAAGCCGGATTCCTCTTTTTGCCAACCGGATACGCAATATTTGCAAAGCCCTATCACCGCCAAGATCCGCTGCAATCTGGTAGTTGTATAGGGAGTAGGCAGACGCTTTGGCTTCACTATTGCCCATCCACTGTTTGATTTTCTTCGAGGCCGTACTACGTTCCCAAACACCGATTAGCCAAAGACCATTGATCCCCCAGGCGGCTAGTCGATCAAGTTCTTCGGCTGGAATATCATCCAGCCTTTGGATAGGACGCTGATATTTACGGGATAGTTGAAAAAGCCATACATAGGTGCTTTTCGCAATCAAAACCAGATTTGGCATCCACTCTTTATCTTTGCTAAAGGCCTCGTATTCCGAAAAGAGGGAATCATCATAATCCGGCACAAACGTTTCTACCGGACCTGACCAACCACCTCGATCCAGGGACTCTTCCCGGATTTGATCCAAAGAGCGGAGTATCTCCTGAAGTAAAAAATCTGGAAGAATTGTCCTCCAATATTTGTAAATATAGTCCAACTGATCATAGACAGAATCGGGTGCGTGTATTGCCGGCTCCCGAAACAGGTCAAACAGGGTGTTTTGGTTTGGTCCCAAGCCCGGATAGGCGGTCATGGTTTCTTTCAGGATCTGGATCAAAGCCAGATAGTTGCGGGACCTGCGAAGCTCAGAATCGGTAAAAAGCTGCATATAGCGCCGGTATGCCGGGTTTTCATTGCTAAGATAGAGGTGAAATACCTCTTCAAAATAGTATCTGATAAAAGCGTCCTTTTCATGCGAGGAGATGATGGCCACTTTATCATGAAGTGAGGAGAGCGTAGGAAATTTATCCGCAAAAAAAGAGAGAAAATCCAAAAAACCCTTACCTGACACGGCAAAAAGGGGGTGCTTTTCGGCCATCCTGGTGGCATCATCCCAGAGCCTGCCTGCCATCTCCTTGACATAATTTCTGCTGATATAGTGAAAAATATAATCGATCAGTCCAATTGCGCTCAATTCGCCGGCTGCGAAGAGTGATTCCGGCCGCGCGCCGCTTTCTCGCAATCGATGATTGCAGTGATCCGCAAACCATCTGGTTCTACTAATTCTGGTATTGGCAGAACCTTCCAGCAGAGCGGGAATGACCCGTTCTAACTGCAATTGATTTACAGTTACATGGTAGAGATGGAAATCCAGGGGGAATAGTTTTCCTTTTACATCCATAGTATCGCCTTAGCCATCCTCCGAGAAATCACGTTACAGATGAACCATCTTGATGACAGGTTCAAGAAATGCAACCCCATAATTTTAGCAAAAATATCAGCAGTTGCTATCACTTTGCAATAGACAAACAGAAGGGAGTGACTAGGCTGGCTCAATATATAATGGCTTGTCGCCAAAAAAATATTACTGTCTGATTAGCATTTGAGGTGAAACTATGCGAATCATAGCTGCAATTGTTGCTATTTTTTTATTGACACTCTCCTGTCGCACCGGACCAGTTATTGTTCCACCGGATAGCAACTTGACGACACAAACCGACGCACTGCAAAAAAAAGAGGGCTGGGTGGACAATAGCACCTATCAATCCTATGGTAGATCCAACTGCGCCGTTCATGAGCAGGCCAAAGAGGAAAATCATCAATCCTGCTGTCGGAGAAAGGCTCTGTTTCAGGCTCGTAGCAATATCATTCCTGCGTTTATGAAAAGCCCCAATGCAAAGCCAAGCTACGAGCTCCAGAAAAAAATGGCTTTACTCCTGAAAATTATCGAAAATGGCGAATTGGTTGATTTTTCTTATCGCGACGCACAACAAGGCTGCAGCGCGCTGGTAAAAATTGAAAAAAAAGGGCTGCGCTCGATGGTTGAAGATATCCATTAAGGAATCGTACAGACATTCCAGGCAAGGAAACCCCAGTCTGGAAGTCGTAATAGCAGGTCAGAAAAATGATGAAAGCTGTAGTTTTTTCCATTGCTGTGTCGATGTTTTTACTTTTTAAACAAACGTTATCCGCCTGCCCAAACCGCAAAGATGCCGTTTATCCATTTCTCTGGCCGATGCGCGTCAACCCCCGTATCGTAACATCGACTCTGGGGGAGTTTCGTTATGTCGCTTTTCATGGGGGGATTGATTTTTCCACTAACAATAAAAACCAGTCTGTCATTGCCATGCGCGGAGGCACACTACGTCGCGTCATGTTCGGCCGATACAATATCGGGTATGGCGTCTGGATTGATCATCCTGATGGCACCTATACCAAGTACGGGCACCTTAAAACTTTTTCAAAAAAGATTATCGCTTCTTTGCCGCAACAAATCCAGCAGAAAATTATTTTGAGAGAGGATTTCAATTTTTTCCCGAAAAAAAAATTGCCCATCTCGCAGGGTGAATTAATTGCGATTTCAGGCGACACGGGAATTGGCGGTCAGCATCTTCATATCGAATATTGGAAAGGGAATGATAGATTGAGCCTTCTTCACTATGGACTCTACTATGAAGATCCAATAGCTCCCGAACTACAAAGCGTGACTTTGGTTCCCTTAGAACCATCAGCAAGAATCAATGGCAAGTATGAAGAGCTGACCATCAAATTGACCAATTCTCGAAAAAGGAAAGGGAAGTTTAACCGACAGATTCGAGAATTTTCCATACAAAAAATAAAAGGAAAAGAGACAGCACCAATTGTGCTATCAGGACGCATCGGTGTAAAGCTTTCAGTTTACGATCTGGCAAATGGAAAGTCAAGACTTGGTGTCTCTCGAACACAGCTTGCCATCGGAGGTAACGAAATCTATCAGTATGAGATGTGCGAACTCCCGATGGTACCACTCTTCTGGCAAAATCTTGTATTTGACCGTAATAACTCCACCTTTAGTGGTCAAACCAGATACACCCATTTTTTATATGAACGCTCCTCCTTAACGCTCCCCTTTGTAAAATCAGTCGATCGCGGTATTATCACCGCTAACCCGAGGCAATCAAAACATATTGATGTTAAAATTTCTGCCGCAGATCCCAAGGGCAATGAATCCATTTTTCAGTACAGTTTTCCCGTAGACACCAAAAGCTACCAGCCCGTTACCTTGCCAGTCTGGAACGCCTTTCCTGAGAAAGAAAATATTTTTCAAGCTGACGATAAATCTGTCAAGGTCATCTTTCCCAAAAATGCGCTGATAGAACCAGAGCGAATTCTTATTAGCCGCTTTGACAGAAAAATTTCTTTACCAAAAGGTCTGGAACAGAAAAGCCAGATCTATTTTGTTTATCCTAATAAAAATGATTTTTTAAAAAATTATCAAGTTCGCTTTTTTATGCCGCATCAACCCAGGGTCGCTATTTACAAAATGAGCCACTCTGAATCCAGTTCGCCAGAAATGTACTGGCTACAAAGTCACTCGGTCTATCCCAGCGGCACTGTTCACAATCGAAATTTTTATCAAACATGGCAGGGAAGTACAGGAGCCTATCTATTGATACAAGATAATCAGCCACCAACCTGGGGACCAGCATCGATACAAAACGGAAAAACTTACTTAAAAAATCAATTAAGGATCTTTCTTAGATTGCGTGATATTGGACACGGCCCGAATCTTTCGACCTTAAAGGTGCAAATTGATGGCATCCCCTGCCACCTGGATCATGACGCTGATCGCAACCATGTCGAGGTATTTCATCCTCTGCATATCTACAACCGGGGACGCCATACTTTGACTGCCACTTTCCAGGACTATGCTGGCCATAAGGCACCCCCTCTATCCATCGTTTATCATGTACGATAAAGCTATTATATACTCGAAACAATGCGACACCTGAGGACCAAAATACCTTTTGTGTAACTGAGATCAAAAGGTTAGGGTAGGTCAGACGGGTATTCCTGTACAATCTTATACGAGAAATCGCGTTTGCGCGCCTGAAAACCGCTCTCTCGCAAAAAAGCGATTGCCTCTTCCTCAGAGCGAATTCCAAAAGAACGCATAACGTTTTCTTCAATCACTGGACTGGAGATATCATTGCCGCCGCAGTATAAGGCCAAAGCGCCCAGATCCTTGCCCAATCCGAGCACACTGATTTCAATATTCTGAATATTATCCAAATACAACCGACTCAACGCGACAATTTTGAGATACTCCAATGGCAAGACATTGCGAATTTTGAACTTTTTTGTCTGCGGTTGAAAGGTCCAGGGAATAAAGGCATGAAAGCCCGCCGTTTCATCCTGCAGGGAACGAATAACATCAAGATGCTCTATGATCTCTTCCGGGGTCTCAATAGAACCAAACACCATATTTGCTGATCCCGTCAAACCATGCCTGTGACAAAGCTTCATGGTCTCGACCCATTCCGAAGTGGTCAATTTTTCTGGACTGAGAATCCGTCGCACCCTTTCGACTAACATTTCCGCACCGGCACCGGGTACAGAATCGAGTCCTGCCTCTTTCAGCATCTCCAGAAGCGTAGCTAACTCAAGCCCTGCCTGGTTAGCCAGATGCACCAGCTCCACTGGCGAAAAAGCGCGGATATGAACCGAAAATTTTGATTTTATCGATGCCAGTATATCCAGATAGTAGGTGAGGGGGATTTGACGATTAACCCCTCCCTGAAAAAAAACCTGATGGGCTCCCTTGTTGACCCCCTCTTCCACCTTTTGCAGTATATCCTTCGGTTCCAGAACATAGGCTTTTGCATGATCGGAAGAACGATGAAAGGAACAGAAAGTACAACCAATTGAACAAACATTGGTATAATTAATAACACGAAAATGGGTAAATGACGCTGTAGTCGCACCATTTTTTTTAGATCTAAGCTGGTGCGCTGGCTCTATGAGATCGCTCCAAGGGGCATTCCTAAGTAGATACAATGCCTCATCTCTTAGAATTCTACCTCCCAACAGCGCTTTTTCTAAAATTTGTGGAATCGAATTCATTTCTTGTTGTATATTTTCTTAGATATGAGATAGAAACCAATGTACGATACAGCGGCAAATCCAGCCTGCCTATGGCAAGCGATTTTTGCCTTGTGCATAAAAGTCGTTCCCTGCATCACAAAAGAGAAACTTTAAGAAACCAATTTCTGAGCAAAAAAAAACGAGGTAACCATTATGGCAGAGATAAAACTAAAGGGTAATCCCATTCACACAGTTGGCGCTTTACCAGCGAAGGGAGCCAAAGCCCAGGATTTTCAATTAACAAAAACAGATCTATCCGATGTATCCTTGGCTGACTTTTCAGGTAAGCGCAAGGTATTGAATATTTTTCCAAGTCTTGATACGGCTGTATGCGCCGCATCAGTGCGCCGGTTTAACGCTGAGGCCGAAAAAATTTCCAATACAGTTGTGCTTTGCATCTCTATGGATCTTCCGTTTGCCCACAAACGCTTCTGTACAACTGAAGGCCTGGAAAAGGTAATCTCCCTATCCGAAATGCGCGTTCGTGAATTTGGGGAGAAATATGGTGTGCGCATTGTGGATGGACCGATGAAGGGTCTTTTTTCCAGAGCTGTTATCATCCTAGATGAGCAAAATAACGTTCTTTATACAGAGCAGGTTCCGGAAATCACCATCGAACCTGACTACGATCAGGCGCTAAAGTCATTACGGTAAGTTAAAAACAACATAGATTTGCCGATCAGTGATTCTATACCAAATAGCGTTCCTCTTTGCAACAGCCGTCTGCGTGGATTCGTATTTACTGGCGCAGGCGGTAAAAATTTTTGAACTGTCCTTCCTGCGATTCTTCGTACATTCTTGGCTGGTGCTCAACATCGGGCTAACACTTTTTTTCCTTAGACGCGGTTATCTCTTGCGTCATTCCAGAAAAAATGACGGTCAAAAAAAAATTTCTAAATTACAGATAACTCTTTTTTCGCTTTTCATTTTTTCTTTTTTTCTCAGCCTACTTGGAGCAAAACGCTTTTCAGATATGGGCCCCAACAGGGTAGAAGATATTCTTGCCCAGCAAAAAAGATATGCCGGTCACCCTGTGGAGGGGGTGATTGGACGCATCAGTTCCGTTATCCAGGAAAAGCGAGGGCAGCTTCTCTTTGATATGGAGGTTCAATCGATTCTGCGCTTCAATCAGGAGATACCTGCGTCTGGTTTGATCCGTGTTCAGAGCTTTCACTTTCGCTCTTTCTGTAAAAAAATCCCTCAAGCTTGTGATCAGCGAGATAAAATAAAAAGTGGCTCAACGATCATGATTCTTGCCCCCATTATCTCTCTGCAAAACTATTTTCCGGAAACTTCTCAAAATTTTTTCTTTCATTATCTGCGCGAACTTGGCTATGGAGCGCTAGTTACCATTTCACGTCTCCAGCAGATCTCGCTAATCGAAACTTCTCCCCCAAAAGAGATCCTGGTGTGGAAAAATCTTATTATATCCGCGCAAAATTTCCTAGAAATGGTTACCAACACCCTTTGGGAGGCAGTCTGGATCAGACATACGGAGCAGGGAGCTGCTCTGATCCGCGCGCTTGTCTTCGCGGATGCCTCCCTCATGGATCGCTCCATCCAGGATGCCTTCCGAAAAAGCGGGACAATCCATCTTTTGGCGGCATCCGGACTGCACTTAAGTCTGCTTTTCTCGTTTGTATTTGCCCTGCTTGGCAGAATTCCTCATGTGAAAAGATACTCTGTCATTCTGGCACTTGGAATCGGTTTTTTTTATTTGGCTTTAACTGGATTTCGCATCAGCCTTTTAAGGGCTTTTTTAATGGCTTTCGCTTTTCATGCGGGAACTTTTTTAAATCGCCCACAATTCCTACGCCAAACCTTAGCCCTGGTCTTTATCTTTATCCTGTTTTTGGATTCCAGACATCTGTTTCATCCGGGTTTTCAGCTTTCCTTTGCTGCTGTAGGGGGCATCGCATGGTTTTATCCCTTTTGGGAATCTTTATGGAAGCAAATCCAGCAGAGTGTGTCATGGGATCTAACCTCGCCAACCGGTAAAACAAAAGGGCAGTGGCTGGCCAGTAAAACCATTGACTATTTTTTCCAATCCTTTCTATTGTCCCTTAGTGCTACCGCTATGACCAGCATCATTGTCTGGATTCGCATGGGTGAATACCAACCACTCTCCGTCCTGAATAATATTCTTGCGGTACCCTTTGGTTCTGTGATTGTCTTCTTCTCCTTTTTATCCGTTGCACTGGTTTTACCGCTTCCCGAACTTTTGTACCTGGGATTACTGGGATGGTTTGAAACCTTATGTTTTTTTTTCCTAAAAGGTATCGAATGGGCCGGAACGACATTATCATGGCAGCGATATTCAATGGATTCCATTTATCTACCCTCTGAAATCCTATTCTGGATCTATCCCACCTTATTGATTGGTTATACTCTTTTCCTCACCAAAAAAAGCAGCAAAAAAAGATCGAAACATCAAAAAGGCCACTACAACTCGACAGCCAGAAAAGCCACCTATGAATTAAATTTTCATTTATCCATTTTAGGACTGTTTCTTATCTTACCCGCTGCATTATGGCTCTGGTATGATCACATCATCAGAGCAGCTTTTCCCGTCCCAGCGACTCTTTACAACAGGAGTTCGGTTTGGGTCAGGCAAGCAATCTTTGATCAAAAAAAAATTGACTCCCTCTTTGTCGGCAGCGGCCGTGAACTGCTACGCATCCGGGAAAAAGTGAATACTTGGGTCATACCAGGCAGGTTACGGTACAATTTGCCTGATTACGAGAAAGCTTTGCTCCAAAATGAGGTGAAACATCTTCTTCTCATCATCCCGGCCTGGGAAGAGCGCCAGAATATTTATATCTTAGAGAGAGTTTTGGAGAGTCTGGGCTCAAAATTTCCAAAGACCAGATTCTCCGTCTATCCTCTCCCGGAAAAAAAACGTGATGAAAAAAATCTTTATAAAGACCTATCCAGAAAGAAAGGATTGCCGTATATTCACATCGATAGCCAGGCACTATGGCTCCATCTACCCCAGGAAAATATGGTGCGGATCTTTTCTTGGGGAGTGATATCTCCTCGTCCGATTTCTGAAAAATTTATAGGCAGTGACCACATTCGCGACCTTACGGTGATGGGTAAGGACAAAATAAAAATTTTCAGCGGTTATGAGACAAATTCTATCCTGGCACAATACTGGTCAATGGAGGATTATTGTTTTGCTAGGGAAATTTTGCCCTCTTACCCATCGCGCATCATCAAACTTTGCTATCCGAAAAAAAAATAATCCAACCTTTCGCATAAATAGCCGAAAACAATAGAAAACCATTTGTGAACCAGGAAAGACCGATGCTTAATGTACGCCCACAAAGTGTCTCGCTGCAAGATGAAGATTATCAAACATTTCGAATTCCCATATCAGACTTTGAGATGCACAACTATATCATGAGTAAAAGGGGATGGCAGTTAAAAACCAGTTTTCGCGTTGAAAATAACAGCACCATCCAATGCACCTATAAAAAGAGTGAATTTACCGGCGGTTTCGAATGAGAAGCAGGCAATGGTTGCGTAACCCCGATACAAGATTAAAGGATTACCAGATGCGCTATCCGTGGATTTTGCAGCATCCCATACCCAAGTACGACCAAATTCAGGAATTTGAAACAGAACTCAACCTCCAAACAAAACCATCCTAACATAGGAACCATTTTTTCCTTCTGGAACTTCTGTTTTCACTTGACAAAGGCCATTTCCAAAAAATTGTGCCCTTTCATACCAAACGGGGTGTAGCGCAGCCTGGTAGCGCACACGTCTGGGGGGCGTGTGGTCGCCGGTTCAAATCCGGCCATCCCGAATTTTTTCTGCTGGTGACTATGAGCCAACATGAGAGAATGATAACGAATAGCAATGGGCTCGAAAATTCCTATGTCCTGCTATCTGAGGAGATCATCAAAGCTCGGATCTCCTCTTTAGCGGAAGAAATCAACTCCTATTACCAAAACCTTCAAGATGTCTCTATATCAAAACCAGTTCATATAATCGGAATTCTCAAAGGAAGTATTCTTTTTTTAGCGGATCTCATTCGAAAATTAAATTTTCCACTATCATTACACTTTATAGAGTTATCCAGCTACCAGAACAATCTTTCCAGCACGGGATCGATTACGATACATTGCTCTCCGAAAATCGAGATGGCAGACCAGCACATCCTGATCGTGGAAGATATAATCGATTCAGGCCTAACCTTGAATTTTCTCTGGAAACGCATTCAGCAGGAGCGGCCAGCGACCCTGGAGATAGCAGCCCTCCTATGTAAAACGGAGAAAATGTGTTTTCTCTACCCAAACCGTTTTCAAGGATTTGCAATTCCCGATGAATATGTTTTTGGTTTTGGCATGGATTACAAAGGTCTATACCGCCAAATGCCAGACATTCTGGCGGTAAAAAAACATACCTGATCTTTTCCTCTACCCAAAGATATCTGCTCTCCCATGCTTTCCTTCTGTAGCGCAGAAAGATAGAATTTCCATCCATCTCAGTTTTTAGAAAACTTTTTCAAAACTTTTTCTTTGTGCTGCTCGATACCTGTTCTTAAAATGCTGGCCATAGAAGACTGGCTATCCTTGTGAATCTGCTTGAGAATCAAATACTCATCTTTACTGAGATAGATCAGTTTTTTCTTCTGGTTGCCATTCACTTTACGACCATCCTTAGCAGCCGCTTTTACCAACCGTTGCGATTGCGTTTTGCTGTTTGTAGCCATGCGCAAACATGCTCTGACCACGGAAGCTTGAGCGACATCATTATGTTCACAAAAGGTCTCAATTTCTGCGTTCAGGCTCTCCGGTAATATATAGCAAAATAAATGAGGACGTGTATCCATTTTCCTAATACCCCTCTGATTTTCTTACCCATATAG
The DNA here is from genome assembly GCA_020720805.1 of Leptospira biflexa. Lineage (GTDB taxonomy): Bacteria > Spirochaetota > DYNZ01 > DYNZ01 > DYNZ01 > DYNZ01. The sequence continues at coordinate 24,568 of DYNZ01000018.1, forward strand.
AGGGGCATTTCAAAATTATTTTAAAAAAAATATCGATTTTTGAAAAAAAAAGAAGATTTTAGCCCTTTAGAAAACTAGAAAGAGGTTGCTCTGTCCCTAAAACCAGAAATGGTTACCCCAAAAATGGGGACACGATCTGCCAAGGATTATCAAAGTTTATCGATAAAGAGTTGTCTGCTGGCAACCCTGCAATATCACTGTAGCCCTAAGGCAGATAAGCAATCCTTTGGTACTTCGGCAAGTTCAAACCCGCTTTTTTATCTCCTAGCTCCTGTATAAGCGACTGTGTGGAGAAATCCTCTTTTCGATTATCAATTCGTGTGCAAATTTCCGGGGTAACGAAACTTCTCCAGCTTAGGAGCGATGACATACCGACAATACGGTTGCTGCGAATTTTGCTGAAAATAGTTCTGGTGGTACTCCTCTGCCGGGAAAAAAATATCGAACATCTTGATCTCTGTAACTATTGGCTGATCCCAAATGGATGCCAAATCCAGTGTTTGCTTCAGCTCGTTTGCAATTATTAGCTGCTCCTCTGAATGGCAAAGCACTATCGATCGATATTGTGTGCCGATATCATTACCCTGACGATTTAGGGTTGTCGGATCATGCGTTTTCCAGAATATTTCCAGCAATTTTCTATAACTGATTGTTTCCGATTGAAAGGAGAGTTTCACCACTTCGGCATGACCGGTCTGGCCGCTGCACACCGATGTATAGTCAGGATTTTGGGTTTGCCCTCCCGCATATCCGCTGACAATTTTTACTACCCCAGGTACGCGCTGAAAAAGCGCCTCAACACACCAAAAACATCCTCCGCCGAAAGTCGCCAGGCTCGTCTGTTCGCCATGTGTATCCATTTATCCACCCCTAACTGTCAAATTTTACCAGGAAACAGTGCAAAGCACTCATCCAATACCCTATTACGAGAAAAATGGATGCAATTGAATTTGACAACATAAATCTCCGAAATATACAGTGTATGTACGATGGTAAGAGTAGGGGAAAGATTGATGCAGCCAGAAACTCAAATTTTATCTCAAGAATCCTTGATCCCAATCAATCAGATTCATGAATACGCCCCATTTCCCACTCGAGACACCTATACTCTATTCGACAGTGACACCGTTATTTTCTTTCTCAATGGAGAATTCGAGGATGAAAGAGATACAGAATATGTTCTGCCTCCGCAGCCCATCCCCCAAAAAGTTCGAAAAATACTCTCGGAGATGATGCCCTATGCTCGCATCAAAGCCACCTTGTTGCTGCGACGCAAGCAATTTAGACTCTGGGAAATTTCTTTAATGCATGATTGATACATGGAGCTCCAGCATAAACAAATTCTAAAAGCAATTCAGTCAAGGCAATTTCAAAAAGCAGAAAAACTTTGCCTCACAGTATTGCAAAAGGATCCGCATGATGCCCGGATCATTTACCATTTGTCATTGTCGTACGCCCTGCAAAACAAAAACCAGCAAGCGCTGGACACGCTTCAAAAAAATATTTCTATTCTCGAGACAACCGTTTATTACCATGCTGTTTTAAAAAATTTAACATTTCTGAATTCATTGCAGAATAATTTAGCCGCTGCATTGTCTTTTGCACAGGAGTGCCTACAGTGGCAGGCTGATGATATCGTGATCCTGAATATTATGGCCTATATTCATGAAAAGCAAAATGATTTGTTTACCGCTTACCAAGCATACAGTAAAGTTCTCGAAATTGATCCAGAGAATAAAACCGCATTAAATGGCGCGGCCTACTGCCTGGTGCGCATGGATGCGGACGCTGAACTCGCCAAAGGCCTTATCCGCGACGCTTTACGCCAAGATCCACAAAACCCAGCCTATCTGGATACCGCAGGAATGGTACTCTTGAAACTGGGAAAAAAGGACAAGGCGCGAAAAATGTTGGAGCTTGCCCTTGAAAAATTGCCCCGATCTCAGGAAATTCGAGATCATATCAAACTTTGTAAATCCCATCCAGCGGATCGCTCAAAATAGCTGTGATGATTTAGATCACTCCAGTACCATGTAATAAAATCAAAAGAACCAGTCCCGGTGTTATATACTTTAATAAGAAAATCATAAATTGATAAGCCATTTTATGATCTCGGGCAAAGCTATCGTCTCTTATCTCTACACTCACAATCCAACCTGTAAAAATAGCAATAAAAATACCGCCAACAGGCAGCATCCAATTCGTGGCAATATAATCCAAGGTATCAAAAAAATTCCTATTGCCAATAAATTGAATTTTTGTCAGCCAGTTCCACCCTCCGTTACTCAATGCAGACGGGATTCCGAGCATCCAAATAGCTATCCCTAAAAACAGGGTAGCCTTTTTTCGCGGCCATTTTTTCTCATCAATAAAATAAGCGACTACAACCTCCAGCAAACTTACGGCTGATGTAATTGCGGCAAATATGACAAGCAGAAAAAAAATGGGACCAATAACAATCCCAGCAGGCATTTTCAGGAAAATCATTGGCAGGGTTGTAAATAAAATTCCAATACTCTCCGCTGGTTGAATTTTGTAAGAAAAAAGAATGGGAAAAATCATAAGGCAAGCTAAAATTGCGATAGAAGTGTCAAAAAAAACTATCGTAATCGCATCTTTGATAACGGGTTCATTTTTTTGCATATAACTGCCATAAGTGATGATAGCCCCCATACCGAGCGATAGAGAAAAAAAACTCTGACCCATGGCATCAATAATCGATTGAGCCGTAATTTTACTAAAATCAGGTTGAAATAGAAATTCCATACTTTTACCAAAGCCAGGGGTCTGCATGGAAAAGAACACCATGGCCAAAAGCAAAATTACAAGAATCGGCATAAAAATTTTTCCTGATAATTCTATGCCCTTACGGACGCCAAAAATTACAATGGCAATGGTTCCTAGCATAAAAAAAGAGTGAAAAAAAAGCTGCGATTGACCATTCCTAAGAAAGGAGACAAAATCCCCCGAAATACCCTGGTCAGACATGGATAAATAGGCTCCGGTAAGTGTTTGAAAAAAATAGCGCAAAGTCCAACCGCCGACAACACTGTAGTAGGATAGAATTATAAAACCTGACAAGATGCCGAGCCAACCGATAAAATGCCATGCACTGGGATGTAGAGCTTTAAAAGCGCCAATTGGATTTCGATTCGTGCTTTTTCCAATAAAGATTTCAGCCATCATGATAGGTAAACCAGTAACAGCAACAGCAATCAGGTATAGTAAAATAAAGGCACTACCCCCGTTCGAATAGCTTTCATAGGGAAATTTCCATAGATTTCCCAATCCAACCGCTGATCCGGATGCAGCCAAGATAAAGCCCAGTTTGCTTTTCCAATTTTCCCGATACATCTGACTCCCCCTTGCATTTTTTCCTTACTTTAACCCTGAAACACTTGACAGGATGCCTGGATTGATCCTTACTTTTTCCGCACAGTATAGGACAAAGGAGACAATTTTTATTATGCTGTCAAAGCGAATTATTCCCTGTCTCGATGTAAAAGGGGGACGTGTCGTCAAAGGAGTAAATTTTGTCAATCTGCTTGATGCAGGAGATCCTGTTGACAATGCCGTTTTCTACGATCAGGAAGGCGCTGACGAGCTGACTTTTCTCGATATTACCGCCTCTTCTGACCGAAGACGCATTATTCTAGAAATGGTCGAGAAGGTAGCCGCTGTAATTCATATCCCCTTTTGTGTCGGTGGCGGTATTAGCAGCGCTCTCGAAGTTGGCTATATTTTGGAAAAGGGGGCTGATAAAGTATCTATGAATACTGCAGCCTTTAATCATCCAAATGTTATCGAAGAGTCCTCAAGAATATATGGCAGCCAGTGTATAGTTGTAGCCATCGATGCCAAATTCAATGAAGCCAAGAAATATTTTGAGGTTTTCCTGCACGGTGGCCGGACGCCAACGGGTTATGATGCCATTATGTGGGCTCAAAAAGCTGAAGAGTTAGGAGCAGGAGAGATCCTCTTGACAAGTATGGATCGAGACGGCACAAAACAAGGTTATGACCTGGGTTTAACCCGCGCAATTGCCGATGCGGTACAGATTCCAGTGATTGCTTCAGGCGGTGTCGGAAACCCAAATGATATGTATGATGGACTCTCTGTTGGTCAAGCCGATGCCGTACTTGCCGCCTCCATATTTCATTTTCGGGAGTACTCCATTCGCGAGGTCAAAGAATTTTTGCAGGCTAAAGGTTTACCAATACGCATGCTCCACCAATGGAATCGGTTATAAATGGGAGACATCACATAAAAATCGTTCTTGATCATGAAAAATTCTTGTGCTTAGCAAGCCTCTACGGGATCTTGGATTTTTGATTTTCATTCATTGATTTTAATCATTATTAAACTGGAAAATGATATGCCGATTCCTATTCATAAATTAGTATCTATACCGGGAAACCGTTATGAATTTAATGTTGCCGCTAATCTACTAGTCGAAAAAGTTGGCGGAATGACCATAGAAGAGATTACCCTGGATGCATGGAAAATTGTACCCAAAATTCTGACGATGCTGCTTGACGAAAGATTGCATTTCTACAACCGTACAAGCAATCACGACGATCAAATCATTTCAGAACCGGAAAACACACAAGAAATGCCAATAGAGGTCGTAGCGGAGTAAATCCAGATCCTTCCATGATCGACCAGGGATACCTGCCAGAGGTTGCACCGCTCTTCATCATAGGTGGACCTACTGGTTCAGGAAAAACAGCTCTAGCAGAGAGAATTTGCGATCAATTGCCATGCAATTTGATCTCTGCAGATTCCATACAAATTTACAAACACTTTGATATCGGATCAGCCAAGCCTGACTCTCATAGTCTTAAAAATTACCCCTATTTCCTGATTGATTTCCAGGAGCCACATAAAAATTTTAGCGCTTTTGATTTCACCCAAAAGGCACTGGCAATCATTCAATCAAGCTGGAGAGACAAAAAAATTCCGATTCTCGTCGGAGGCACCGGTTTCTACATTCGCTCCTTGCTTTTGGGACTTTCTGAAATTCCTCCGATTCCAGAGGATCTCCGCGACCTTCTTCGATCTCACCATCAAACCGACGCGATTCACAAAATTGAATTAACTCTCAAAGCCATCTATAAAAGCTTGAATTTACCCTGGACCATCCTACCTGGCGACTCCTATCGCCTAAGCAGAGCCTGGGAGGTTTTGCTGGCAACAGGGATCCCGTACCCCCAATTTCGAAAAACGTCGCGGGGACTTTTTCAACACTTTCGGATCGATCTGCACTATTTATATATTGATCTGCCCAGAGAGAGCCTTTGGCAGCGAATTGAAATGCGAACCAAATCGATGATCGAAAAGGGACTCATTGAAGAGACCAAAGATCTTCTTTTAAGAGGGATCCCCTCCGATTGTGTGCCAATGCGCAGCCTGGGTTACAAAGAAACACTTCTCTTTCTAAAAGAAAAAATTCGGACAGTATCAGAACTCAAAGATACAATCGTACTGAGTACTCGACAATTTTCCAAAAGACAGCGAACCTGGTTTCGCGCTGAACCTGCAATACCAATGTCAAGCCATGAACAAATAGAAATTTATATCACACGTCTGATCGAAAAATTTAAACATTATCATGAAACGCCCCAAGAAACCCTTGATCGAGAGCAAAGAAAGAAGAAATAAAGGTTGACAGAGAACCGAGAAACTGGAGTAAAAATACAAAAAAAACCTTTGCCGGCCATGTAAGCTAGGACAGAGGTTCGCGCACAGAAAAGGAGATTGAGACCATGGCAAAGCAGAACAATATTCAAGATATATTTTTAAATAACGCCCGGAAAGAAAAAAATTTACTCACTATATACCTGACAAATGGTGTGCCATTAAAAGGTAAAGTACGCAGTTTTGATAATTTTACATTGATTCTTGATACCGAAAAAGGACAAAATCTTATATATAAACACGCCATATCTACGATTCAACCGCAAAAACCTATTTCGATCCAGTTAGATGGGGATGAATCAGACGATTCACAGGAATGAAACACAAACCCTGAGCTATCATGAAAAGATTTTTATACTGGACTCTTCTCCTTCTTATACTGGTCAGCATGGCAGGAATAGTTTTGCTTGTTTTGCCCTATAAAGAAACAGATGAGATACTGCTTCTAAAGCTTACTGAGGAAGAAGTCACTGTGTATGCACAAAAGGGTAATTGGGTATTCCTTCCACGCAGGCTTCTGGTCCCCAGAGCCAAGATAAAAAAAATTCAACCAGCCAAAAATCGGGTTTATAATGGTTTTTTTTCTATGCAACCTGCTACCTTTGTCTGGTACGGTCTTGCCAAATCTGATCAACCTCAGCAGAATGCTATACAGATAGAGTTGGTGCTACGTTACTCTGTCACTGATTCCCTGCAACCGGAAATTGCCTCCCATTTTTTTGACGCAAATGGATTTGATTCCTTTTTTTCCAGCACTTTGAAAAATGAGATCTCAGTCTTTATTCAAAAATCTTTTGCCAATGAAAATTCGGTGCAAAATTTTGCAGATAGAGGCAGTTCTGAGCTATTGGCATCACTTCGGGCACTGGCAGCCGCTTGGAAAGAGAGGGGAATTGAGGTAAGCTCTATCGAATTCGGAAGCCGAAGCAATATTACCGCCATCAGTCATTTTTTAAAAAACGTCTATCTTGCACCCGATTTGGTTGCTTCACGAAAAAAAATGGTAGCACGTCTGCAGGAGCAGGAGATCAGGCATGAGATTGAAAAAAAACGTCTGCTTGAATCAGGACAATTGGATGAGATAAAGACCCGCTTCGACTTAATTCGACTCGAAAAATATGCAAAATTTTTGGAAAAATTTCCACATGCATACAAATTGATGTTTTTAGAGAAATTGGGTGGAAATCTCCGAGTGCTTGTTGTTCCGGCAAACTCTAATCTTTTAGATTTAAATGCAATAGAACCTAAACCCACGAAAACGATTACCCCAAAACCTGTTAAGAACGCTCCCCAAAAAAACAAAAAGGAAGCTGTTGATAAACAACAGGAGAATAACCTTGGTCCTGGAGAATTTCTAACGAAATAGCCGGATTATCCGACGAAAAAATAGTTACAGCTATTTTTTTTGTATCAAAAAAAGTGTCCTTAAAAATTTTTGCCTAAAATGAGAAAGAGGTGAGAGTAAATGCCCTCAGGAAAGAAAAGAAAAAGACAAAAGATTGCAACCCATAAACGGAAAAAAAGACTCCGTAAAATGAGACATAAAAAGAGGAAATAGAGTTTATTTCTCGTTTATTTTTTTGGATTCTCAAGCTGGATTTCTGTTCTAGGACTTTTTTTGCCGATATATATCTTAACCATTGGCAACAAATCCAAACAGGTATGGGATAAACAGTGCAAAAAGTAATCTGGAAACAGAAATCCTCAAGGCTTGACGGCTATGAACACTCTTTTTATGCCATCAAAGATCGCAAGGTATATCGAATTGATTACTCTTTACCAGAACAGAGAGTACGTTTCCTTCTAGAAGAAAAAAATGGCAAACGATTCTGGTCGGAAATTCACAAAGGCAAGCAGGTCAGATCCAATTTTTCCCTCAGAAAAGGGTTTTTAGGGAAATCAGCCCCCAGCGAAGATCCTTTAAGTCGGGAACGGGATATCTTTTCAACCCTTCCTGTTGAATCCGTTCTCAAATTAGCCAATGGTCACCACCAATTGGATAAAAAATTCCAAGGGATATCTTTGAATCATCCCGAGCAAATCAGCGGGGATCAGCAGGAAGGCCTGCTTTCGGCTCTGGACAAAAAGGTTCTTGAAGTAACCAGGCATCGGTTTTTCCATCGAAAAGAGCAGGGGGCAAAGGCTCGAAAAACAAGAATTCATTTTTCAGCTCCCCCCATTCGCAAATTGCTTCGATACACACTGGAAACAACCCTGGTTCTAGGTATAGTCATAGCTGGCTGGAGTCACGAGATTCTGCATCTGCAACAGGTCGGTGGTGTTTTAGCCAGTAGTGGTATCCTTTTCGGAGGTGTGGATATGTTTATCCGGGATGAAGATCCATTTTTACCGCAAGTGCTCTTTTTGGCTATCAGTGGGGGGATTCTCTTTTTCAACAATTTTTTTTAGAGTTGACTTGAGGTAAAAGCTCCAGTACTTTTATATGAGAATCAATTCGTAAATACAACGCAGAAAAAAGCTACAGGACGAACATGGCACTTTTAGACTCCTTTCTATCAAAAAAACAGGGTGCAGGCCAGGGTGGCCTGAAACAAGGAAAGTCTCAGGTTTTAGAACTGGTCTCCTTTGGCATTGGCAATGAGGAGTACGGAATTGAAATTCTCCAGGTTCAAGAGATCGTACGCCTACCCGAAATAGTCAAATTACCAAACAGCTACCGTTTTATCAGGGGAGTCATCAATCTTCGCGGCAAGATCACACCCATACTTGATCTTCGTGAACAATTTGGGCTAGAGGCAAAAGAGTATGATAGCACCAACCGTGCCATCGTTGTCAAGATTGCGGGAAAATCGATAGGACTTGCCACAGACAGTGTTTCCCATGTCATTCGCATCAATTCCGATGAAATTGAACCAGCTCCACCAGTCATCAAAGGGATCGCAGGGAGATATGTAAAGGGTGTTGGCAAATACCAAAACCGTTTTATCATTTTACTTGATCTTGATCAGCTGCTTACCTCATCAGAATTAAAACTCATCAGCAACCTGACCGAAAGTAAAACTTTAAGAAAATAAAGATGTTCACGCTGCGAAAAGCAAGAAAGCCCCACTGGGGTCTCTTGGCTTTATGTATGACGCTGCCGCTATTTGGAGCAACCCAAATTGTAGATTCCTCTTTCAAAGAGGACATTAAAGTCCTCATGGATGGCAAAAAATGGAAGCAGGCGGACTCTCTTTTAACAGAAAAAATCCGTGACATCTTTGCAACAAGGATGAAAAACCGAGTTGTTCCATCAGAAGTGCTTGAAATCGCCATCCAGAAAGCGGAAAAAAAAGAGAAGCAAAAAATCATTCGCAAACCGATTCGTTACTACAGCGAATTGAATTTTATAGAAGAGAATCCTGATCTCTTCTATCTCTATATCAATCTAGCTCTATGCAAAATCAACCTACGTGATTATCCCTCTGCCATCCGTAATTTCAGAGAGGCCAAACGATTCAAACAGATATCCGTCAAGGAAAAAAAGTCGTACGCTTTTTTGGATTACCAAATTGCTATTGCCCACAAGGCTCTAAACCAGGTCGATGGTTTTTATGAGGCGATGGAACAGGCATTAAAAGCGGATCCTATAAATCCAAATTACCTTATGGAGTTAGGACAGAGCTATGGACTTTGGCACCATGAGCGAGCAATTCAGTATTTAGAAAAATACCTCCGCACAGCAAAACCAGATACCAGCGATGATGCTAAAAAGCAAAAGATGGGCACTCTTTACCTCAATTTAAGCGGCCTATACGAAAAGAAAAAAAGATATCTGGATACTGGCAGGCATTATCGCTCCTATCTGGATCTGTTTCCCGAAAACGGTAATATTCACTATGCTCTCGGTTATATCGAACATTCCAAATTAGGCAATGACGATGCAGGTTTATTTCATTATGAAAAAGCGTTGCAGTATCTCCCCAAGGAAGAATATAAGTTACGATTTCGCATTCACGCCTATGCCGGAGAAATTTTTTCAAGAAATGGTCAATACCAAAAGGCAATTTTCCATTTCCAAAATACAAAACCTTTTTATGAACATATTGACAAAGACGCACAGAATATATATCAAAAAATAGATAAAATAAAAACAGATATGGAAAAGGTCAAATTGGAAATTCTACGCCAGAATGACTTGAAATCCCAGCAGATTTTAGCATCATATCAGGCACAATTGGATGAAGAAAAAAAAAGGATGGAAAGCGCACAAAACCTAAAACTTGGTTATAATATTGGAAAAATTGAATGGAACATCGCCATCAGCACAGAAAAAAATGGCGATCTTAAGGGAAGCCTAGAGGCGTACCGCAAAGCATTTGCGGCTGGGTATCAGCGACAACAGGCGCTGGAAAAAATAAAGGAATTAGAAAAAAAATTACCTTAGCCGGATTAGTCGGCAATAAGCGATAACATCATAGGTTGTAACTTCTGCAACAGAATGGATGCGATCTTATTTTTGCCCGTTAGCTGAATAAAATCTTCGTTGCCATCTCTACCAACCATGACGACCTCATTTTGGTCGCTTTGAAATCCAGCCTTCGTATTGGTAATATCATTAATCACTATCAAATCAAGATTTTTTTCTCGAAGTTTGCTCTTACCATACTCTAAAATGTGATGGCTTTCGGCGGCAAATCCTACGCGTAGCATTCTATGAGCATTACCGTAACGGTTATTGATCTCCTTCAAGATATCCGGATTTGGCTTCAGTATGAAATGTTGCTGTTCGCTATTTTTTTTAATCTTTTGAGGACTGAAATTCAGGCTTGAATAATCCCCTGGCGCCGCAGCCATTATAAGTACAATGGGTTCTGGCAATACCTGATCTATTACCTCCATGATCCGGTCATGCAAGTCGTTCGTCGAGATAATCGCGACCCTTTCTCCATATTGAGGTAAAAATTGAGATTGGATTGGTCCATGAATATAGGTAAGGCGAGGACTATATTTCAAGCATTCCATGGCAATTTCAAAACCCATGCGGCCACTTGACGGATTAGAAATAAACCGAACCGGATCCAAAAACTCGCGTGTTGGACCAGCCGTTACAATGAAATGAATACGATGCAAATTTAAAGAATAGTAATCCATTTTCCTTCCGTTCAATAATAATTTATATAGCCGCAACGATATGCGCCAGGATCACCTGAATAAAATCTTCTGGCTCGATTAATTTCCCTATTCCTTTTTCTCCGCAAGCCAGATCTCCTGTTACCGGTTCCACAATCTGAACGCCACGTTCACTAAGCAATGACAAATTTGCGGCTAAAGCCGGGCTTTCGTACATATCTTTATTCATAGCTGGAGCCAGAAAAACTGGCTTTCGAAACGCAAGAAATAGGGTAGTCAATAGATTGTCTGCCAGACCATGCGCGCATCGCCCGATCGTATTTGCGGTCGCTGGATATAGAAGAAGAATATCCCCCCAATTTTTTAATTCGATATGATCCATAGCGCTTTTTCTACCGATATCAAATTCGTTGATAAAAACCAATTGGCCTGTCACAGCTTCGAACACCTGCGGTGAAATAAGACGAGCAGCGTTTTCTGTCATGATCGTTTTTACGGTTGCGCCGCGATCCTGCAATCGGCGGATCAAAATAGGTGACTTGTAAATGGCAATGGAAGCGCTCACACCTAATAAAATATTTATTTTTAAATCCATATTTATACAATCCTTTTGAATAGCTGGTCAAGATAGTTACGGTTCAATCCATGCATTACTGGGCGCCCATGAGGGCAGCGCGTTGGATTCTTGCATTGTGACAGATCCAATAAAAGCCTGGAAATCTCCTCCTCTTTTAGCACATCTCCGGATTTTACCGCTGATTTGCAAGATTTATTCTTATAATATTCATCCATGTAAGATAGCTGCATATTGACTTGTCGACTTATGATATCTATACTTTCTCGAAAAATATTTTCAATTTCCATATTTCGTAAAAAATAGGGCAGGGCATGAACCGACATAAAGCGCGGTCCAGTTCTTTCCCATAGAATACCGTTATTCTCCCAGGTGGATTGTAGCTCCTCTAAATGGTCAAGCTCATCAGGTGTCCATTCGATCACGTACGGAAAAAGAAGTTTCTCGGGCAATGCCGGTTCCCAATTCATTCCCAAAAAACGTTCATACCAGATGCGCTCATGAGCAGCATGAAAATCGATCAGAATCAAAGAATTTCCATATTCTCCAGGAAAAACGCCCTCAAATAAGAGATAGGTGTGCTGAAATACTGCAAGAAATTTCCATTTTAATATGGAGTTATAAATAGATTCAGATACCGGTACAATGCTTTGCGAAAGCGTCTCTGTGTGATAATTAAAAATCTGAATTTCCTCAGTCTCAGCGACATCACCGCTATAATCAGACTTTTGGGAAGAAATCATGTTGAATTGATTTCCTGGTAAATGTACCATGCCCGATTGCGCTCCTGGTATTAGGTTTGCAAAGTCATGTTTTTGCAGCGTATGAGCTAGGCCGTTTATCAAAATCGAATGGATCGCCTTTGGATCATGAAAGCGGATCTCACGTTTCGTAGGGTGTACATTAACGTCAATATCCTGGGGATTTAAATCAAGAAATAGAATCGCGACAGGGTAGGTTCCCTTTTCTAAAAAACCCTCATAAGCCTTACTTAGAAAAAAAGAGTAATTGGCCAGTTCGACAACCCTATTGTTCACAAAAAGAATCTGTTGCTGTCTGGTACTTTTATGGAAAGAGGGAGTGGAAATATATCCTGTCAACTGTCCTGCGGAAAATAGTATTTCAACGGAAATCATCGCCTCTCGAAAAGCACCACCATAAATTTCCTCTATGCGATCCAACAGGTTCTGCTGTTTAAAAAGTGTAATTATTTTTTTTCCATCTGCCACAAGCTCCCATCGCTTTTGCGGAAAGGCCAAAGCAATCCTGTAAATCAACTCTTTAATTTGCCGTAATTGAGCTGAGGGAGATTTTTGAAATTTTCTGCGAGCAGGTGTATTAAAAAAAAGATTTTCGATGAGAATATCCGTACCCTGCTCCATGGCAAAAGGAAATGTCTCTTCAATTTCCCCCTGCGATCCACGAATGACTACTCCATCCTGGCAGCCAATACAGCGGGTACGAATTTGGAAATGGCTAATGGATGTGATCGAACTCAGAGCCTCTCCGCGAAAACCAAGCGTTTGGATGGCAGACAAATCCGATGCATTCTGGATTTTGCTTGTGGCATGTTCTAAAATGCTGATCGGCAGATCCTCCGGATACATACCAGAGCCGTTATCATGAACCCTGATCTTGGCCAAACCTCCATTTTCAATCTCAATCAGAATTTCATCGGCGCCGCTATCAATGCTGTTTTCTACAAGTTCTTTAACAACAGAATAGGCACCCTCAACAACCTCGCCCGCTGCGATTCGAGTTTTTAACTCCTGGGGTAGAACGCAGATGTGCCGCGGTTGCGCTATAGACAAACGAGAAACCCTTTCTTTAATCGTCCGAACCGCCGCCTAATAGACCGGCTCTGAAAAGCAGATAGAGAAGCTGTAAAATCGCTGATAAAGCGGCCGCGACATAGGTTAGAGCAGCTGCATTTAATACCTTGCTTACACCGTCCAACTCCCTTGAGTCTAAGATCACATTTGCGTAAAGTAACTTTTTAGCCCGGGCTGAAGCGTCTAATTCCACAGGTACCGTTATCAGTTGAAAAAAAACCACCACAGTAAACAAAATTATGCCAATATACAGAATGGTCGGATTTTTTGCCATATACATAAAAAAGAACCCAATAGTGATGATAATCCAGGAGGCCCAGGAACTGATGGTTGCCAATGATACGATATTTGTTCTCAATTGAAGTAAAGGATAGGATCTCGCATGCTGTATGGCATGACCAACTTCGTGCGCTGCAACCCCTGCCGCGGCAATGCTCGTACCGTGAAACACATCAGGCGAGAGCCGCAGAACCTTGTGGGACGGGTCATAGTGATCGCTAAGAAAACCGCCGGTCTCTTCAATGGCCACATCAAATATTCCCTGAGTCTGGAGTATTTTCGCAGCTACATCCGCTCCCGTGAGTCCTCGCATGGTTGGCACTTGACTGAATTTCCGAAAAGCCGAACGAACCTTCCAGGCAGCGTATCCAGAGATTGCCAGACTGAAAAGAGTAACCCCCAGATAGAGAGGATCCATAAATGCAAACAGGCCCATAAACCACCCCTTAATATCAATTTCTTATTTTTCGATCTTCGTCCGAAATATTTCTTCATTAATGTAAACATTAGTTCTACAATTGGGTTATTTTTGTTTTCCGAATAGCAAAAAAAAGCAAAAATCAGGAGAATAATTCTTGCAGCAACCCCCTCTGTATATAAAAAAAATAAAAAGAGAGAGGATCGAAGGCAGTTTATGTCCATTGTATCGCAAATTTTAGGAACATTTTTAGGCATCTACCTACAAGGGAATACCCTTTTTTTCTGCACCACGCCGCTGCAAAATCAAACCTGCCAAACACAACAGGTATTTGATGCCGGAATATCAAGGGACTGGAGGGATCAACAGATCCTGGCTTACGGAAAAGAGCCTGCAGGACCCCATATTTGGGTAATAACAGGGCGATTTCAATTCTCCCTCATCTCCGTGCAGGGCAACAACATCCATATTGACTATAAGGCTGAATTTTTTTTATACGTGAAAAGGACGATGGAGATCACAGAATGGTTGTCTGTCTCCCCACAAAAAATGGTTCCCGAATGGTCTTTGATACAAGCGGATCAATCCAGACCACAGCGATTCCTCTATTCCTTACCACCGGTGCAGGGCACCTTAGCCATTGACCGTAGCCTGTTTTCTTCCGAACCATTTTTCACCCCATTTTTCAAAAATGGAAAAAATCATCCCTCAATCCTTCCGTTTTCCGCAAAAGATGTCAGCCTTGAATTCCAAAACTACATCATAGGGCACATTCGTACCAGCCTGCAAAACCGCACTCAATCTTTTTGGAATTCTACTGGATTGCTCCTTGTACTTCCAGAATTTCCAACGAACAGACAAAGTATCTACATATTTCTCGGAGATTATACCTTTCGCCGCTTATCAGGAGAGACCTTAGCGGTTGCCGGCGGTCCCTGCCAAAGAATAGCAAAAAAAACTTGTCATTCGCCCCTATATCTTCTGCGACTGAAAAACGATCGCATTCAACTAAGCTCCCTAGGAACAAAATCTGATAATTCAGCCCCACTTGATCTTCCCTTTTCGCCGCGAGTCAGAATAGAAAACGGGGCAAAAATTCATTTGAGCGTCGAAGGTGACTTTACGGACCCGCACTTGTATTTGCGAATAGGCGAAAAAAGCTGGCTCTGTAACCATCGCGGAGAGGTGCTTTGGCAATCCGGCCTGGAGAACACCATCTCTCCAGACGAAACTTCAACCGTACTGAGCTTCTCTTCTGAGGATTATTATTCACTCACGCCATCTAGTGAAAGATTGGTCTTTTTTAAAATTTTTCTGAATAAGCAAGAGGTTGGCAGGACAGAACCAACCATCGGTTCCCGGAAAAAAGAGTTCAAGATGAAAATTCAGCCGGGTAGGCATCTTGTGCAGGTTGAACGTTGGGAACTAATAGAAAAAACCTACCATAAATCAAAAAATCTATTGCAACCACTGCCGATCTTCATTTCGGTAGAGAAAGGGCATCAGATTCGGATTGAACTTCCATTCCGGGATGGTGAAAAACCCCAACTAAGACCGATTCAGCCATAAGAGGCGTTTTTTTACTAAAAATGAAAAAATTTTACCAATCATGAAAAAATATTCGTCAAATAGTCAGCCTATCTGCTATTAGTATTGCCATCTTCCCTGATGAAAAGGGAATTTAACAGGTGTCCAAAGGAGTTTTGTATGATACAACGATTGATGACAGCCAGATTTTGCGTTTTTACCGCACTCCTGGTTATCTTGCCTATTTTTACCCAAATTCCTCTTCAGGCCGAGGAACAGCAAAAGGTTGTGGTAACCTTTAAAATAGGCAGTGTCTGGTTATACCGTAGCGAACAATCCAGGCAGAGCTTGAAAACAGCCATGCATCTTCAACCCGGAGATCGTATCGTCACAGAAAGCAATGGCAGGGTTCATTTTCGCTATGGTATGAACCACGAAGTTCGGGTCAACGGAAATGCCGAAGTCAAGGTGGGTTCAGCCTCCCTTCCACGGGAGAATATGCTAATGGTTGCCTATGGTAAAATCCGCGCCAAATCTATCAACGAAGCAAAACAAGATGAAAAATCTCCATTTAAGGTAGTTACCCCTACATCTGTTTGTGCGGTACGGGGAACTGATTTTCAGGTCAATGTCACATCAAACGGAACATCCTCCACTGAGGTGGCGAATGGATGGGTCAATATGGGTTCGGGCGACAAAGAGGTACCAGTTAAAAACCGAGGAAACGCAGTAACGAAAATGGGTGCAGAACCTTCGGCAAATGTCAGAAATATTAGCCAGGTATTGAAAAATGAGGATGCTCAACTCAAGAAAGATCCAAAAGCGGTGGCATCCGGTTATGATGAACAAAACCAGTACTTTAAAGACAGATCTCAAAAAAATGCGAATGAGACAAAGGCATTCTCCTCAGAGGTGAGACAATTAAATCCTGCCACGACCACACCGGAAAAATTGCAGCAGGTCGAAGAAAAAAAAGATAAAGTTGTCAACCGCAATGAGAATGACTTTTACCGTAATGAGATTCAAGGTGATGCGCTCCAGAGAATTATTCGCGGATACCAAGAAGGAAAAGACAAGGTAAATCAGGGTGTTTTTGATCAGGTAAAGAAAAACTCTGATGCCATAGCTGAATTGCAGCAAAAAAATCTTGAGAATATCCGCAAGATTATGGAAGCATACGATGCCAAACGTCGGGAAATCATGGAAAAATTGGATGAAACCCGCGGCAAAGTAAAAGGCGACCTGGATAAAATGAAAGATAATCTCAAGTTTGATTTTAATAAAGTGAAACCTCAATTCAACCAGGATGGAAACTAATCCTGAATATGGCACAGCGCTTGATTATCGCTACAGCAAACAGCAAAAAATTTGCCGAGCTAAAGCGCATCATTGAGAATAACAGCGCCTGGGAAGTGATCATAGCTACCCAGGCGGATCCTCCTTTTCGCCATTTTCCTCCCGAAACAGGAATGACCTTTGCGGATAACGCTCGCATCAAATCAGAAGCAGTTGCGCTTTTTACAGGTCAATGGGTATTGGCAGATGATTCTGGATTGGTTGTGCCAGCACTGAATGGGCAACCAGGGATTTTTTCAGCACGCTACGGTGGAGAAGGATTGTCCGATCGGGAAAGAGCCCAACTGTTGCTACAGAATATGGAAAATGCAAATGATAGGGCAGCCTATTTTGAAGCGGCGCTTTCTCTGTCATCACCTGAGGGTAAAGAGTTTCGCGGTTGGTTTGGCCGGCTTCACGGAGAGATCTCACGAAGCGTTGCCGGAGAACAGGGGTTTGGGTACGATCCTATTTTTATTCCTAAAGGTCAAAAGGATTTGAAAACTCTAGCAGAAATGGAGCCAGAGGTGAAGGATAAAATCAGCCACAGAGCCAAAGCGCTGCAGCTGTTTTTAAAGGATCTGAATGATCTAAGCGATTATTTACTCAAAACCTGATCCTTCATGGATAGATACCATTTCCCATCTATTTTCCGGAATGCCAGATTTTCACTCTTTTTATTCGACATTTCAACGGTTCCCGTTGCCTTATCTCCATCAATTTTTACATCCTTCAAATTGATATAAGAGATTGGCTCCACTTTTTTCTCTTTTTTATCTGGTTGAAATTTCTGAACCATACCTTCCATCGCAGTAACAAATCCGCGAGCGTCAATTTTACCATAACGCTCATTGGCAAATGCGATAACACTATTCGGATCTTGCATTTTTACGTTTGGTTTTTGCGAAGACATATCTTCCAATTTGAATTTTTTTAAAATTGCTGCATATTCCTCTTTCATTTTTTTATCAGAAGAAAACTTACTCATAAATGAAGCCGCAAAATCCAAAGAAAAAGCCACAAGAGAAAATTCATCCGGAGCCAATACAGTCATTAAATCAGAAAAATCACCATGTTTTTTTCCCTTAAGATGGTCTACCAAGGCCTGTGGTGAAGCGAATCCAGAAACGCTTCCTTGCTTCGATTTAGAGCCACACCCTATGATGAGTGATAAAGAGATAGTTAGCATAAGAGCTATTGATGCAAATTTTTTCATAAAAGAGATCTCCATAAAAATCAATATAGTAAACTATTCTAATACATGGATCTTTTCATGACAACAATTTTATAAGGAAAAGAAAGGGTTCTATTATGAAAAACCATTCTCTCTGCGACCATCAAAAATAATAGACCGGCTGATTTTTGTTCCTATAATATATATTATGTCACATAAATAAGAGAAAACAAAAATCCTTACGTTAGCCCAACTGGCAAACGTAAGGATTACGAGGATTTATCTAAGGTTGGTAATTTCCCGGTATGATTTAATGGCCATATCGCGAATGATACGTGCCATATTCAAAGACATTTTAGCCTTTTCCAGGGCAATCATGACATCATGCACTTCCACTTCCTCTGGATTGGTAACCATACGCTCTGCCAGCTTTCCAGCCTGGAGCTGATCCTGGTTGACGTTACCCAGGGACTTTTCCAAGAAATCCATAAAAGAAACTTTATCTTTTTGATTATCCTGCAATGTTGCAGCCTGGTTTTTCATATCCTGCAAATAATGCTGGTTGTGGGTTGTTCTCACGGAAACATCAAAAGCCATCTTCTGAATCATAATAAAATCCTTTTTTAATACTGCGAAGAAAGTGCTCTGGCACTAACCAGAAGTAATTTTGCTATTTGGGTTCTATACCAATACTCATCGAATTTGACCGGTTGGGCAATGCCATGCGGTCAGGATATGCTGCGCTATTAAGTTGATCTACCAATTTCGAGTGCCTTATTGAACATTTGCTTAGAACCGTTGATGATAGCAACATTTGCCTCATAGGCGCGGCTTGCAGAAATCAAGTCAGTCATCTCTGTTACAACATTTACATTTGGCATCTCCACGTAGCCCATTTTGGGTCCTGTTTTTATAGCATCAGGATGCTGAGGATCATAAACAAGACGAACTGGATTTTTGTCTTTTTCCACCGAGGTAACACGAACGCCCTGTCCCATACCTTTCCTGATTCCGTAGGGAACTAAAGGAGATTGCCAGAAAGTTCGACCATTGATAGGTGCCATAACCACGCGCTTACGGATATATGGGCCTCCTTCGCTAGTTCGTGTCGTGGTTGCATTGGCTATATTATCCGCTATAACATCCATACGCAAACGCTGACTGGTAAGACCGCTGGCCGAAATATTTAATGAATCAAACATACCCATCGTCAAAATCCTATTTTAATCCGCTCTTGCTTATATTGGCGGTTTCATGGCGCCATTGATGATACGAAATTTCTGGTCTATATATTGAATAAACAGAGAATAGCGCATCTGATTTTTTGCCGCCAAGGTAATCTCTTTATCAGGATCAACATTGTTTCCATTGTTATGATAGCCGGTGGAATAATCCAGATGCACTCGCGGCGCAACAGAACGATAATCCTCTCTAACAAAAAAAGGTATATGCTTTTCGTTGGTAAGACTCGCGGGGATAGGCTTTTGATCTTGGCTATCAAGCACGCGCCGTAATTGCGACTCAAAATTCACCTCACTTCGCTTAAAATGAGGCACATTCGCATTCGCGATATTGTCCGCGATCACCTTCCGCCGCAATCCCTCAACCTGGAGTCCCTTTTCCAAAAGATATAAATTTTTCATAAATGTAGTCTGGGAAAACATAATGGTATCTCCTTCTTTTGCATATATCGGCAAATATCACAAAAATCGATACACTTTTTTATGCGACATAATAAAAATGAGTTGATTCTTACTCCTTTTTTTTTATTTACTTTACGATTTTCCATAGGCTGATAAACGAAGAGTGCCAACTTCTCCACAGTATCACAACACTTTGGTGCAACAGGACACAAAAATCCCATGAAAATCACTCATGAAGATATCACGGAATCGATTGCTTTTGTGCAGGGTATGCGCAATTTTCATAACCTCATGCAGCGATCTCCCTGCTTTATCCTCTCAACCCATATCAATCCAGATGGCGATGGACTCGGATCCCAGATTGCACTTCACGAATTCCTAAAAGCCCAGGGAAAACGGAGCATAATCCTGAATCAAGATGAAACTCCATTAAGATACCGCTTTCTGGATACGGATCAGGAGATCCAGTTACCTGGCAAAGGAAAAATCAATAAAAAGCTGCTTCAACATTGCGCATGGATTATTCTTGACGCAAACCTGACCGAGAGGACGGGACAAATTCAACAGTTGATCGAACCCAACGTCAAAGAGGTATTCTATATTGATCACCACGTCAGCCCTGCCGATCATGCAAAAAAATTTTTTAATTTAGAACAAGCGACTTCAACCGGAGAAATTGTTTACTATATTTTTCACCATCACGGAGAGCAAATTTCCTACAAATCCGCTCAGGCATTATACACCTCTATCCTGACAGATACAGGTTCCTTTCGGTTTCCCAAAACCGACTGGAAAACACACCGCATCGTAGCCGATCTGCTGCGCCAAGGAGTTTCTCCCAGCGCTGTGTATCAGGAGGTCTACGAAAATGCCAGCCCTGGCAGAATCCTCCTTATAAAATACTACTTAAATAATCTCGATTTCCATTTTCAAGGTCGTCTCGCCTTCTCCTTTATCACGGATGAAATCCTTACTAAAGCAAATTCTAGCAATGAAGAAACGGACGGTCTAGTGAATATGCCCCTTGAAGGACGAGGTGTTCGGGTCAGCATCCTGGTGAAAACCTACGGGCAAACTATAAAAGTAGCCTTCCGATCGAAGGGGGCTATAGACGTAGCTTCGATAGCTTCATCCTTTGGCGGAGGCGGCCACTTCAATGCCGCAGGAGCAACTTTAAGTCAATTCTCAGCCCAACAAATAGATGCCATCAAGCAGAAAATTTTGCATAAATTTAAAGGTATTTTGTAATTGTTTCTTGACAGGATGGTGAATTTTTGATTTATGGCTTTTGTGACTCTTGCATAAAAATCATCAAAAAAGGGCAAAGCGTATTAGGCAACTCTTCATGGTGACCTCTTAAAATGAATAGATTCAAAGACAAAAGAGTGCCTTTACTTTGATGTATAACGTTTGTTGATGCTGGATTTACGCTGGGATATTTAAAAAAATAAAGGGCAGGAAAAATCCCACCCCAAATATAAACTTCCGAAAAATGCCTTAGCAATATACGTTATTGGCAGGATATTGCAACTCTTTTTTAACATCATTTGCATATTTTACAAATTTTTTGCCGTTTTTAACAGATATTCGCGCAACTCTTTTTGGTATTCCGGATGACGTAAGCCGTAAGCGATCATAGTCTGGATATATCCTAAAGGCTCACCTGTATCATAACGTTCTCCTTCAAATTCCAAACCGACAACCTCCCCTTTCGCGGCAAGGGCATTGATAGGGTCTGTTTGAAACAGTTCCCCACCGCGATGCGTTGCAATGAGCGGTTCAACTTCATCAAAAAAATCCGACGTAAACAGATAACGCCCAAAACTGACAATCTTGCTTGGCTCAGAACCGGCTGCAGGCTTTTCTACAATTCTCTGAACGCGGTAATGATCTTTCTCTTTTTGTACTGCAAGCACTCCATATCTGCTAACGTCTACATTGCCAAGATCCTTTAACGTCAGTACATTTTTACCGGTTTCCCGATGCAACTGGATCAACTGCTGACTGACCGGCGTTTTCGAAAAAAACAGGTCATCTGGATATGCGACAATAAATGGATTTTTTCCAACAAAGGGTTTGGCCTGATAAATGGCATGCCCAGTACCAAGCATCTTTCTCTGGCGTACAAAGAAGATATTGGCATCAGGAGGGGCGATTTTTGCTTTTTTTTCTCTTTTATTTTCCTGTTCAAAAATGGTTTCTAACTCGCGCTCATGATCGAGGTGATCTTCCAATGCTTTTTTTCGCCTGGAGGAGACGATAAGAATATCGCGAATTCCTGAGGCTACAAATTCCTGGATTATAAAATCAATAGCGGGAGTATCGATTATAGGGAACATCTCCTTGGGAATGGTTTTTGTTGCTGGCAGAAACCTTGTACCATAACCCGCCGCAATGATAACGCCTTTGATCTGCTGATTGTTCACTGCTTGCTTAATTCCTTTGCTTTATTTGCTATATACTGTTTGCAATTGCCTTTGTACCAAAAGGACGTTGGTATACTGCGAAGAAAGTGCTTTTCGCACTTTCTGGCGTAGTTATCCTTGCTGCCGAATTTTCATTGAAATTCGGCATGTCCCCGCAAAACCTTTCCAAGGCTTTTGCGGGGACAGACATGGTTTCGCGGGGCGATGCGTCTTCGTATCGCTTGCGAATTATAAAATACAAAAAGGAAGCGATGCCATGGAGCCGGATTTTTGACATCC
>DYNZ01000081.1 GCA_020720805.1 Leptospira biflexa
TGCATCGCAGGCTCACCATTCAAGTTTATCGAAGCATCGATGCTTATTGGTATAAAACCCGAGAACCAAAGTGTTTCGAGTATATCCTTCATCTGGACGCGAATCGGCAAGACGGCTGGTACGATATCCCGATAGTTCAGGGATGATTACTCTATATATACCGCCTTTTTTTAAAAAATCCGTCCTATTTCTGGAGATGCTGCCAGCAGGCGAATAGGTCTTTTGGATATTTCTTGACGCTAGGCTTTGGAGCAGGGGATATCGTTGTCATCTCTGGGGTCAGATGTTGGAGAGATAGCGAGGGTCAAGGGTTATGGAGAAAAAAGGAAATTCCATGAAGATACTTTTTTGTTTAGCGCCAAAAAAGTTTCGAGATGAGGAGTATGAGCGTTGCCGCATCAAGTTTGAGGATGCCGGATTTCAGGTCGATGTGGTGACAGAGTTTAAGAAAAAGGCTGCTGAGGGGATGCTGGACAGTAAGGTGAAACCCGATTTCAGCCTGATTGATCTTGATCCGGCTCCCTACCAGGCAGTATGCTTTCTGGGCGGGGAAGGGGCGAAAATGCTCTGGGATCACCCTCTGGCCAAATCGTTGGCGCAGACATTCCATTTTACAGGCAAACCCATTAGCGCTATTGGCCTGGGCGTGGGAGTTCTTGCCAGAGCTGGTATATTGAAAAACAGCGAAGCATCCTGTCCGGAGGAGATGCGCGAGGAGTTTCAAAAATTTGACTGCCAGTACAGGGAGAGTTCTGTTATGCAGGATAAGAATATCATAACAGCTACTGGCCACCAGGAGAGCGAGGAGTTCTGCAAGCTTGTGATCCAGGCAGCCAAACTCTGGAAGCCGAAGGAGTCCTGATTTGACAGGGCAGCATTCTGAAAACAGGATGTTTTCATGTCAAACGGTGCCATGGATGGCACATTTCGTTTGACGTGCCGACAGCACAGGAGGTGCGAAAAATGTCGGCCTGTCACAGCTGCACCTCCTATATCCTGTAGTCGGGACGTCAAAAATCCGGCGGTTTGGATAACGAAGCTTGTGCTGTGGTTCGACATCTCGACAAGCTCGATGCATCGCAGGCTCACCATACAAGTTTATCGAAGCATCGATGCTTATTGGTATAAAACCCGAAAACCAAAGTGTTTCTAGTATATAATTGAAACTTACAATAATGCAAATAGCAAAATTATTTAAAAATGGAAGCAGCCAGGCTGTTCGACTTCCAAAAGATTACCAATTTAATGGAGATGATGTTTTTATTAGCAAATATGGAAATGCCGTAATTCTGACCCCTCATGAAAAAAGATGGGAAGTTTTCTTAGAATCTATTAATGAGTTTAGTAAAGATTTTTTGGTAAATGGTCGTGATCAAGGTGAAGATCAAGAAAGAGAAGTTTTTTAATGTTCTTGCTTGATACAAATATCTGCATATTCGCAATAAAAAAAAAATCAGAAGTTATTGGAAAAAATTCAAAAAGAATTTGTAAACGGTATTTACATTTCTTCATTAACAGTAGCCGAACTTGAATATGGAGTCTCGAATAGCAGTTATCCAGATAGTAATAGATTAGCTTTAATGAAATTTTTGTCTATCTTTGATCTTTTATACTATGACGAAACCGATGCAATTTCATATGGACAAATAAAAACTGACTTAAAAAAGAAAGGATTTTTAATAGGTCCCATTGATCTACTATTGGCAAGTCAAGCGGTTAGTAAAAATTTAATTATGGTAACTATACCAAACAGAAAGTGGTTTTCCCAAAGGCATCGCTTCCTATTTTTATTTTATATTTCGGAAGCGATATGCTAACATCGCTTCCTATTTTTATTTTATATTTCGGAAGCGATATGCTAACATCGCTTCCTATTTTTATTTTATATTTCGGAAGCGATACGAAGACGCTACGCCAGGGGAGTACCAATCTATAAGGATAATGAAGCTTGTGCTGAGTAATATCGAAGCACCGGAAAATGGTAAAATCATTTTCTTTGCAGTATAATAATAAAAAGGAATTTGTGAGAGTTAAAGATTTAAAAGTTGAAGATTGGTCTAAATAACCCAAAACGTCAGCTTGTCTTTAACGTTAATTGCAGCAGGGATTTCCTCGATCTAAGGGGTTTCTCCTGCACAAAAAAAAACCGCTCCCGAAGGAGCGGCTCTTTGCTTTCGTTCATGGAGAATAAATTAAATGGATTTATTTACCATAACGGTAGCTCACACCCAGAGCAACTGCCCAAAGATCCTTATCGATAGTGGTTTTATATGTTGTGCCATAAGGCTGAGTGAAGGAAGTCTCTTCATACAGAGTTGTATATCCAGCCACTGTAACATCAAGATCTGGTATGACAGTATAAGTTACACCAGCAAGAATGGTATGTGAATTGATGCCACTAGCTTTGTCGTCAACTCCCATATATGTACCATCTGTCTTGGCGCCATTTTTTGTATAGAACCAACCAACACTTGTAACGAGCGTAGGCATAACTTTGTATTCAAAACCAATGCCCACATCAAAACCGTTATCATAAGCATCGCTTGCTTTGATTTTATCCTGCGTTCCCAAAACACTATATTTGGTCCACTCTACGTTTTTATTGAAGTAGTAGGTAAAATTTGGTTCAACGCGGAGCTCAGGGGTAATATTGTAGGAAATTCCGATAGCCAGCTTCATTGGAAGCGTGTTATAAATTTCTTTGTCATCAGGAAACATTCCACCTGTAATAAATGCAGCTGTACCATCTTCCTTTGTTTCTCTGGTCATTTTCAATTCTGAATTCCAGGTAAAGGTGATCGCTATGTTCAGACCATCCATCGGCATGATATTCACGCCACCCAAAAAGCCGTATGCAGATCCAGTCTCTTCATAATCAACTTTTATTGTGTTGTCCATATGGGCAGCAGGCACAACCACATGAAATTCTCCTGTACCTTTATCTGTTGCCTGATAATATTGAGCGCCAACACCGATGGAGATCATTTTGTTGATTTTATAGGCACCATTTAATCGGCCTGCAAGATACATAGATGATCCTTCAAATTTTTGCGTTAAAACAGATATATCTGAAGTGCTAAGGTGATTGGTTGCTAACATAGTTCCAAGTATATTCACAAATTGAAGGTGATATGATGGTAAACCGTCATCAAATGTAGCAGAGCCGCCACCGCCAACAGGTAAAAAACCAGCAGAAATAGTCAAATCCCCTGTTTTATAGGCAATAGCAAAGTTTGGAAAGGGCGCAAGTGTTTCGCCAACATATTCATCTTGTTGAGCCGGTACAACAACCATATCATTTGACGAAGTTCTCGTTTGGGATATCAATTGCGCGCTACCCATAACATGAAGTCCATCTTTAAGCAACGCTGTACCTGCTGGATTGAAAAAGACAGCATCAATGCTTGTGGATGCATTTCGGTTACCCATACGACTCCACTCTGCACTGTTGTTTGTATTTTCCAAAACACCGCCAGCCAGCAATGGTGTGGTTACCAGAAAGGCAGCCAGTGCCATCATAATTTTTTTCATTGAAAATCTCCTTAATACGGAAATGGTTTTGAGACCAAAATTTATAGGTACCATATACGATCTGATTCAAGACCTGTAAAGTCTTTTTGTGAATTTTTTGCATAGTTTTTCTGCAAAAATTAATAAAATGTTAAAAAAATTTGCATAGCACGCTTTTATTCGAAAGGCATGTTGATTTTCGGATGTGGCAAGGCGATGCCAGTGACGCAGAAGTTCCCTTTAGCCAATATAAAACACCGAGAACCATAGTGTTGTGAGTTAAGAATATTCTTAATTCTGCAAAACAACTCGGAAAAATGTTTATAGTTTGATATATACTTTCCCCTGGAGTTTTCCTGCCAGCATCAGGTTGATTTTTTCATCCAATCCAGTCAGCGGAACTTCTGTGTTGAGCTGTGCAAGCCTGGTGGGTTTCCACTCTTGTGCCAGTTTCTGCCAGACTTTGATTCTCTGGTCCCTGGGGTATTCCGCAGAATCGATCCCCAGCAGCGAGACTCCGCGCAGGATAAAGGGAAATACTGTTGTATTCAGTTCAAAGGATGCTGCATTGCCGCAGGCAGCAACAGCGCCTCCGGGAAGAATCTGTTTCAGCAATCCGGCAAGAATTTCACCTCCAACCGTATCGATGGCTCCCTGCCAGAGCGGTTTGAGAAGAGGGCGTTTGAGCTCTTTGGTGATCTCCTCTCTTGGCAGAATCTCCCCGGCACCCAGGGACAGGAAGTAGTCTCTGTTTTCCGGTTTTCCGGTGACTGCCAGAACCTCATAGCCAAGCTGAGACAGCAGATTTACGGCAATGCTTCCGACTCCGCCGCTGGCTCCTGTGACAACCACAGCTCCCTTGCCCGGCATGACCCCTGCTTTTTGCAGTTTTTCTACGCTCATGGCAGCTGTCAGGCCGGCGGTGCCAAGCATCATGCTCTCTGCCAAACTCAATCCTGCGGGTAAGGGTAGAACCCATTGTGCAGGAACGCGGATATACTGGCCGAATCCTCCCGGTGTGTTCATGCCAAGATCATAACTGGTGGCAATGACCTGGTCTCCGGGTTTGAAATCTGGATTTGCGCTCTCTTCGACAATACCGGCTGCGTCGATCCCCGGTGTGTGGGGATAGCGGCGGGTCACCCCTTTGTTGCCGGAAGCGCTCAGAGCATCCTTGTAGTTCAGGGAGGAGTAATATACCCGGATCAGTACTTCGTTCGCCGGAAGATTCTCTGTGTTGAGCTCTTCAACGGAGCGGATAAAGGCTCCCTCTTTTTCCTGAATATAAAAGGCTTTATAAGAGTGATTCTGCATAATTGCGTTCCTCTGCTGTCTGTTTTGATGATGAAGCTGTTCTGGATAGCTACATTGTATAATAAAGCCGTCATTAATTCAATGCAATTTTCAAAAAACCGGCTTCGGTAGGTATTTAGGGAAGGCACTAAATCAGGGTTTGCAGAAAAGCGACTACAGGCATTCTTTTTATCCCGGATTTATTATCCAGGGTTGTTTTTCCTACCTGCCTAGGGCCGGAAATAATGACCATTTTCTTTATGTAGATCTTCCTAAATCTGGCTGGAAAGATATCGTGTGCCCATGGGACTTATTTGCGAGTTTTTTTGACTTGGGGTGAAGAAACTCGCGGAAAGGGCGGGTGCATTATCTTGCGGCACCTATGGGAACAGGAGACGTTGCCAGGCAGGTTTAAAGCTGAGATTCCAAGCTTTGCAGCCGAAAAAACAAAGTGTTACAATTTGATTAATGAAATGAAATTTTTATATGGAGCGGTGAAAAAGGGAGTTTTTGTATTTCCCTGGAGCGTGCGCGGTTCATAGTTTCAAGTAGAGGGCTGTCTGAAAAGGCAGCTTTTTCGCATGGAATGAATTTCAAAGAAGACAAATTCTCCAGCGAAGAAAGTTTTGTTCGGTATAGAATTTGCAGATCCTGATTCAGGATAAAGGAGAAAAAAATGGCTAATTCACTAAATTTGAAGATCTGGAAACGATCCATACTATTGTTCGCATTGGTTCTACTGACATCGTGTGCCGCGCCTGTAGAGGAAGATGCCCCAATGACAGAGTCGGATAAAATTGTCGCATCTCTGTCCGATCTGCCAAGCTCTGTGAGCGATACCTCATCTGTCAGCGCCTCGATCCGTGTCCGCCCCGCTGTAACTGCGTGCAGCGGTAGCCACTGTATCTATGATGGCCTGCGTGCCCATATCGGTTTTGCGGAGAGTGCGGCGCTGATGGTCAAAGAGATTATCCCCCATATTCAGAACCTCCTTGTGCTGAGCAATGGAACCTACGCCACAGGAACCTCAACCGCCTATGAAGTGAATAAGGTGGTCATCAGCACGGATGCCATCTATACCAAGAAGGTGGAGATCTTCTGGAACTCCTTAAGCGGAAGCGCAGTGAAGGGAATGGAGGTCCGCTACAGCTCGAATGACAACAGTGCCAAGGGTCTGATTCAGATCAAGCCATCGGTCATAGACCAGACAGCCAATATCACGGCTGCCCAGATTGAGTTTGATGGCGGCTACTCTCTCTCCGGGGAAAAAACTCTACATATTCAGGTTGAGGGAATGACTCCCAGTGTTGCCGGAGATCCGGTGAACATCTGGATCAAATACAACCAATCTGGCGACTCCTTCACCATCAGCGGTGCAAGCTATCATAGTGCTATCCCGACAGAGATGAACGGTATCATTACAGGCTATTCTCTTTTTAGCGGCAGCGATTTTGTATATGACTACAGGGGCAAGGGATCCATCTCCGTTAACAAAGCAACCATGGATGTTGCCATCGCCCCCACTACCATGACCGATACAACATCACTCTTTTCGGATTTCTCACTCGGGGACTATTTTCTGGAATATGGTTATAATCAGGTAGAGTCTTATATAGACTCTCCCGAACATTTTTCCGAACGGAGTGCTTTGATTAGTTTTTTTGAGAGTAATGATGGCCTGGCAACGGCAGATGGTACTTTAAGCATCGAGGAGTTTGAGGGGTTTCTCAATACCTACCAGGATGTACCTCTTGATTCCTCGGATGACTGGGTCAATGAGTTTCGTATCTACGGCTCTCTGGTCAACTCGGTCTATTTTGACAGCAACGGTTTTGCCGGTACCTGGGATGGCCAAAAGGGGTTAGATGCCAATGGAAATCCTGCCACAGGCAAACCGGTTGGGTTTGAAAGTTATGATGCCAGCGCTTTGGAGATCCTGATTCCTGCCAATGTAAAAGCATTGGAGATTTCTGAAATAGCCTCCTGGTAATTTCGATCGTTTTAGTTTGAGAAGAGACGGGATCAGGGTGCATCAAAGATCCCGTCTCTACCTACAAATCGCAGCAGGCCTGGTTCTGGTTTGGTATAATTGAGATTCCAGGCTTTGCAGCCGCTCGTCACACCCCTTTTTCTGCTGATCGTAGCCCTGCTGGGCTTATTCTCATTGGGCGAAGAGCTCTTCGATCCGCATCTGGGTCTGATGCAGCTCTCTGGCTAATTTCTATGCTATTTTCAAAAAAGTGGTTCTGGTGAAATTTTGGAATTCTGGGGGTACTGCGGGAAGGTATTAAACCAGGGTTTGCAGAAAAGCGACTACAGGCATTCTTTTTATCCCGGATTTACTTTCCAGGGTTGTTTTTCCTACCTGCCTGGGGCCGGAAATAATGACCATTTTCTTTATGCAGATCTTTCTGAATCTGGCTGGAAAGATATCGTGTGTCCATGGGACTTATTTGCGAGTTTTTTTGACTTGGGGTGAAGAAACTCGCGGAAAGGGCGGGTGCATTATCTTGCGGCACCTATGGGAACAGGAGACGTTGCCAGGCAGGTTTAAAGCTGAGATTCCAGGCTTTGCAGCCGCTCGTCATACCCCTTTTTCTGCTGGTCGTAGCCCTGCTGCGCTTTTTCCAATTGGGAAAAGAGCTCTTCGATCCGCATCTGGGTCTGGTGCAGCTCCCTGGCTAATTTCTGGAT
Source organism: Leptospira biflexa (assembly GCA_020720805.1). Classification (GTDB taxonomy): domain Bacteria; phylum Spirochaetota; class DYNZ01; order DYNZ01; family DYNZ01; genus DYNZ01. The sequence goes on from DYNZ01000081.1 coordinate 7,498, forward strand.
CTGTTTACCGTCCTGGCGTGATGTGGTCTTGACTAGGTCTGCCTCTACGCGCTTCTGTTCCAGTTCGCTGTGGCTGATCTCCTCTTCCAGTTTGCTGATCTGCTGCTCCAGGGGTTTGAGGTTACGGTTGCGTTCGTTGAGAATCTCGGTACGTTGACGGCGTAACTCTTTCTTATTGACAGGCTTTCCCTCGCTAACGATAGCGCTGCTGGCTTTGGTGCGATCCAGATTTTTTTCGTTCTGCCAGCCTATCCGCTCTAAAAACTCCTGGTAGGTGCCGTCAAAGAAGGTCGCCTTATCGTCCTGGAATACAACCAACCGCTCTGCCAGAGAGTGGAGCAGCATCTCATTATGGGTAACCAGGATGACAGTCCCGGAAAAGCTATCGATCGCCTCAAGCAGGGCATCGCAGGACTGTAGATCCAGGTGGTTGGTTGGCTCGTCCAGGAGAAGGAGATTGACAGGAGCAGCCAGGATTTTACCCAGCATGACCCGACATTTTTCCCCTCCGGAAAGAACCTTTATTTTTTTTAGAGAGTCATCCCCTTCAAACATCATAGCTCCGGCGATAGCGCGAGCGCTCTGGGTGTCAAGGTTACGGTTGGCTGCGTTGATCTCCTCTGCGATGGTGCGTTCTGCAACCAGGCTGCTGATATTGGTCTGTTCATAATAGCCGAACTCAGTCTCTGGGTGAAAGTAAAATTTCCCGGAGAGGGGTTGCAGCTTCTGTGCTATCAATTTGAGCAAGGTTGTCTTGCCTCTGCCGTTTTGACCAATGATGGCTATACGGTCCCCAGCGGCTACGGAAAAGGATAATTTTTGAAAGAGAAGATTGGCTGAGTCATAGCCAAAAGAGAGCTCCTCCACTGTCAGCATGCTTTTGGCGGCAAAGTTTTTTTCATGAAAGCGAAAATCGAGATCGCGGATTTTTTCCAGCCGCTCCTTGCGTCCCTGTTTTTCCAGGCTTTTTACCCGAGATTGAACCATTCCGGCCAGGCGCGCCTTAGCCCGAAATCTGCTAATAAAGAGCTCCACCTCCTTGCGCTTTTTTTCATCATTTATCCGTGTTTTTTCAAAGATCTCCTCTTCCTGGGCGATCTGGGTGTAGAGCTTCTCTGTGTCTCCCTTGATTTTGCGAATCTTTTGGCGGTGAATGGCCATGGTATGGGTGATGACTCGATCCATAAAAAAGCGGTCATGGGTTATCAATAAGAGCTCGCCTGGCCAATTTTGCAAAAATTCGGCCAGCCAGCGGATGGATGTGATGTCCAGGTAGTTGTTTGGTTCGTCCAGAAGCAGGAGATCCGCGTCCGAGAGTAAAATTTTTGCCAGATGCAGCCGAACCTGGTATCCCCCGGATAGCTTGGCTGGCTCACGATTCATCATGGCTTCGGAAAAACCAAGTCCGCTCAGGATACGCTCGACCTTCCAGATCGCATCCTGCTCATGTTCGGGAAGTCCGGTTGCCCCTTCCAAAACTACATTGGCTTGAGTAAAACTCAGGTTTTGCTTTAGCCAGCCAACGCGATACTCTCTGGGGATAGCCACGATACCGCTGTCTGCATGCTCCTCTCCGGTCAAGATGCGCAGCAGGGTACTTTTTCCATGTCCATTGCGGCCGACCAGACCGATTTTTTCTTTGCTGCCGATTTGGAAGGAGATATCATCCAATAAAACATGGGAGCCGTAGCTTTTTGTAAGATTTTGTACTGTTATCATGGGAATTTATATCCGGAGGTGAAGTTTCACAAGGAACTCTTGACAAATCAGGAATTGTCTTAGAGTCAAGCCTGCAAAAATCCTGCTGGTCGTTTTGCTGTCCACAAGAAATCATGCAAGGTCTATGCAAAATTGCAGGTATCGATACAAGATAAAGAGAGGATAATCAGATGAAGCAGAGAAGGAGATCTTTGGTTTTGTGCGCGCTGGCGGTATTTGCGCTGACTGCTGCCCAGGCAAATGCGGAATTTCGCAAGAGCAGTGACGCGGTTCAGTTTGATGTGAGCAGCGTGCGCTTGATTCAGAATACTTTACAGGTGAAGATTGCGGCCAGGGTGTCCGATGGCTGGCAGTTTTATGGTACCCAGATAGCCAAGAGTGGACCTATTCCCACCAAATTCTTTTTTGCAGACTCTTCAGCCAGGGTAATGCGCGTTAGCAGCAATCCGCAGGCCAAGATGAAGTATGACAAGGGTTTCTCCATGAATGTTCCCTACTATCAAGGCAATGTTCATTTTTTTGTGCGCAGTAAAATCCAGAAACGTCAGGCGCAATATCCCTTGCAGGTTCAGTTTATGGCATGCAATGCCAATCTGTGTCTGGCTCCGGAAACTCTTTCTCTGACTGTCGTTCTTCCGAAGTAGCGGCACAGAGCGTTCGCGAGGAGAAAAATGAGACAGTAACCATTCCTTAATTTTATGGCTGTGAAAAATAGGCAAAATATCCGGCTCGAATTTTTTAAGGAATCATCTGTGAAAAGAAGAATGGAAAGGCAATTATGGCAAAAGTAAAATCGTATAATCTGGATAAAAACGAGGAGCGGTTTTTGCGCGCTCAAAAGGTGCTACCAGGTGGAGTGAACTCTCCTGTGCGCGCCTTCAAAGGTGTTGGCGGAACCCCTGTATTTATGGATAAAGGGGAAGGGGCTTATCTGTATGATGTGGATGGCAATCCATACCTGGATTTGATCGGTTCCTGGGGACCTTTGATCCTGGGGCATAAACATGAAGCGGTTATCCAGGCTTTGAAGCGCCAGCTTGAGAAGGGAACCAGCTACGGTGCGCCCACCCTTCTGGAAACGGAACTGGCTGAGGAGATTCACCACAGAGTGCCCGGGGCAGAGATGATCCGGTTGGTCAACTCTGGAACAGAGGCGACAATGTCCGCCATTCGGCTGGCCAGGGGATACACAGGTAGAGAGGTGATTGTAAAGTTTATAGGCCACTACCACGGTCACGCCGACTCCTTTCTGATACAGGCAGGTTCAGGGATGGCTACTTTTGGTACCCCTTCCAGCCCTGGCGTTGTCGCCTCTTTGGCAGCGAAAACCGTTGCCCTGGAGTTTAACCAGATTGATCTGTTAAAAAAACTGTTTTCCGAGCAGGGAGGCGAGATCGCAGCCCTGATCCTGGAGCCTGTGGCAGGAAATATGGGTGTGATTGCCCCAAAAGAGGGGTATCTCGAGCAGATTCGACAGCTTTGCACCAGGTATGGTATCATTCTTATCTTTGATGAGGTAATGACAGGGTTTCGCTTGGCTAGGGGTGGGGCGGCTGAACGCTTTGGTGTAGCCCCGGATCTCTATACCTTTGGCAAGGTCATTGGTGGAGGACTGCCTGTGGGAGCCTATGCGGGTAGCAAGGAGATTATGTCTCACATCTCGCCCTCGGGGTCGATCTATCAGGCAGGTACTCTTAGCGGTAACCCGCTTGCTGTGTCAGCAGGAGTGGCAACCCTGCGGTCGCTGACGCCAGAGGTGTACACCAGGCTGGAGGAGTTGGGCGAATTAGCAGAGAGCGGCCTGCTTGAGATCATTCGCAGGTTGCAAAAACCATGGAGTGTTGCCAGGGTGGGTTCCATGTTGACTCTGTTTTTTACCAAGGACGGCAAGGTTCCAGAGAATTTCGGGGAGGTTCAGAAGACAGATATTGCTTCATTTACTACATTTTTTCACCAAATGCTGCGCCGCGGTTTTTATCTGCCCCCGTCCGCTTATGAGGCCTTCTTTCTCAATCAGGCCATGATCCGCGCCGACATTGAATCGTTTCTGGAAAATGCCGAGGATGTTTTGAAATCTTTGGATTGATGAAACGCTAAGTTTGTTTATGGGAACCTCTAAAAAATCTGAGCGTTGCGAAAATTTTTATCCTTACTAGCCCACTAGGGCACCGAAAAGGTTCTCTCCAGTTTTTTCGGTGATTTTTAGAGGTGCCCTTATATACTCGAAACACTTTGGTTCTCGGGTTTTATACCAATAAGCATCGATGCT
>DYNZ01000082.1 GCA_020720805.1 Leptospira biflexa
GATGCATCGCAGGCTCACCATACAAGTTTATCGAAGCATCGATGCCTATTGGTATAAAACCCGAGAACCATAGTGTTTCGAGTATAAAATGATTTCTTGTGGACAAAGTGACAACAACTGGAAAATAAGAGCAAGCTTTTCAGGTCTTTTGACCTGTCCAGAACCAGGAAAAAGAATTAGCGATGAAATGGAAACGAGCATCTGACATTGCCACGATCTTTGAGCATCCCCAGGAGTTGCAGATCCTAAATCTGGCGGATCAAGGTCTGGAGAAGTTGCCTCGCGAGATAGGAAGTTGTAAAAACCTTAAAATTCTTTTACTGCAGGGGAACCGTCTACGCTCCCTTCCAGGTGAAATTGCCCAATTAAAATCTTTACGGGTTCTCGATCTACGCTATAACTATTTTCAGGAGATACCTGAGTCTGTTTTTGAGTTAACCAGACTTCTGCGCTTGGGACTTAGCCATAACGAGATACGGATTCTACCAGCTCGGCTGGCAGCTCTGACCAGGTTGCAGTATCTTTTTGCATCCTATAACGAAATTGCACTGCTACCGGAAACTTTAGCAGAACTGGATCATCTGCGCACCTTGGTGTTGGCTCAAAACCAGCTTCTACAAGCGCCACAGTTAGAGGGTATGCGCTTGCGGAAGCTAGTTTTATCCGGCAACCGGTTAAGCCCGGCGGAAACGGTTACCATCCGACAGCACTGGCACGGACTTGCAGAAAAAAAACTGGCTCATCAGGAAAAATCAATTCTCATCTCGCTCGAAGAGCTGCAAAACACATCTCCGTACGATGTGTTCGGAGTGAAGCTTACGGCAATGGTGAACGCTCCATTGCCTCAAAAAATTTTATCCTGTCCCAATCTGCGCTACCTCTCCCTTGAGGGATTTCAAATACCGGAGATTCCGCACAATTTTTATCCTCTGCAGAAATTGCAATACTTGAGCCTGCACGCCTGCTCTATCGAGAAGCTCCATTCCGACATCGGAAAGCTTCAGAATCTTACTCATCTGGATCTTTCCGGCAACCAAATCAAGACTCTTCCAGATGAGATAGGCTCCCTGCAGAATCTGGAGCATCTGGATATCAGTAAAAATGAGTTAAGCCAGTTACCGAATTCTGTTGGACAGCTTCGGTTTTTATTAACGCTCGATCTAACCGAAAATAAGATTTCTACGCTGCCGGATAGTATCGGTACCGTCCCCTATCTACGCAGAATTTTTCTGAATGACAACCCGCTGCAACGGCTTCCTCAAAAAATTCTCTGGGGAAGTAAATCTATCGAGCAAACCATGCAGTGGCAGGGTACACAATTGGAGCAAACTACTTTTGCATACTACCTACAGCAGACTGGCGATCGACACTCAATCTTACGGGGATTCAAGGAGTGGAAAAACCTAGAGGCCGCATTACAGTATCCGGACGAAGTGTATAGCCTCAAACTGGAAGATCAACATTTAAACATCTTTCCAGAAGAGATCTTTTCCTTTCCTCGCCTGCTGGTTCTGAATATCAATCGAAACAGGATAGCGATTCTACCCGAGAAAATTCGCAGATTAAAAAATCTGCTCGTATTAAAAATAAGTCACAATCCAATTACGGAACTGCCCGATGCGCTTGGCTCCCTCGGTAGACTCCAAGCGCTTATTGCCAAAGATTGCCAGATCAGCTCCATCTCTCCGGAAATCAGCACCCTAAAAAATCTGATCTATTTAGATCTTTCTGAAAATAAAATTCAATTCCTGCCAGGCGGCAATCTGTTCTGGCCAAATCTGACAAAACTATTTCTGGCCAAAAATAAACTAAATGATCTCCCGGACTCTTTACAAACGTTGCAAAAGCTGCATACGATTGACCTTTCGGGAAATAAATTTGCAGAATGGCCAGAAATAATTAATTCCCTAGAGAATCTTGACACTTTACTACTCAACGCAAATCCTATAAACCAAGTTCCTGCCACTATAGCAGAATTGCAGTCGCTGCGAACCCTTTCACTCGCTTCCTGTCTGCTTGCGGATTTACCTAAACAATTTGGGAAGCTGCATGGACTACAACAGTTGAATCTGGTTCACAATGAATTTTCGCACACCCCTGAAGCGCTTCTCGCATTGTGGAGATTGACCAGCCTGGAGCTGATGCATAATGAGATTTCCACGTTGCCCCCTTCGATCAACAATCTTACATATTTATCAAATCTAAATATTAGCTCGAACCCCATCGTATCGCTGCCTCAGGAGATAACCGAGCTAAAACTGCTGCAAATTCTCAATCTATCGGACACCTGGCTTGAGGAGTTACCCGACAGAATATCTTCCATGAAAAGCCTGCGGGAGTTAAACGTTTCATTTTGTCCCATCACTAAATTTCCATCTGATTTTAGCCAGTGTATCTCCCTGCAGATGGTGGATATCTCGGATACTCGTCTCAGCGCTGACCAGATTCAGGAGATCAAAGATCAACAACCCAGAATCCAATTCAAGGGTTTACTCTTCGAAGACTTTAGTGCTATTGAGCTGGCACAAAGTCCCGATACAGATCTATGGCAGACGACATCCGATTTTGTCGAAGCAATGGCAGCGGACGGTGAAGAGATAGATCCAGACCCTAAAGAAAAACCAACCAATATTTTAGCAGAGAGTGACATAGCCAGTGATAGCGCCGCTATCGAACTGGAGATCGTAGAACCCAATAGCGACTCCGCAATCGATATCATAGCTGAAGAGCTCCCATTAGCAGAGCCATCTGACTCTCTGTCCAATAACTGCTACCAGATCGTACAGCATCGAGGAAAAAATGACTTCCCTATCCTCCTCGTGCGTCAAGATACGCCTGAACTGCCCATCCTCTGCCCCGATTGTTGGCTCCGATTTGACATAAGGCTTTCTCACGACCAGATAAGAGATATTCTTTTCCGCTGCCGCAACCACCATTATCTTATTGCACGAAAGGACAGTAAAGATTTTTTTTTCTTACCAGACCTTGATTTCTTAAACTCGGTCTCCCTCCTGAAAGGAGTGGATATCTCCGGATGCGGTATGGCCGATCTAAGCCCCTTAACGCGCTATCCCTCGTTGGAGCAGCTTGTAGCTCGCAATCAGTTTGCCAATCTGGAGACAGACCAAAATTTGTTTGTTGATTTGCAAGGCATCCAAGGTATGCAACTAAAGCGCCTGGATCTTGCCGGAAACCCCTTAAAAAATCTTAGCACCATCTCCCTTGACAAACTGGAAGAAATTGACATTTCGGATTGCTCGTTGCCCAAAATAGAATCCCTGGATTTTTTGAGCAGCAGCAGAGCTCTTAAATCCTTATCTCTTTCGCAAACTCCGCCATTGTCCATGAAAAGTATTTCAGCCATCGGGAAGATAAAAACTTTAGAGAGATTGACTCTTGGTGTTGTTCAGGCTAACCATAGCGCGGCATTCAGTGGATTAACCAACCTGATCGAATTTCACGCTGATGAATTTCGGGGCAATTCTCTCAAGTGGATTGGCAAGTTTACTCGGATCGATACTGTGCATCTCGGGAAGGCAGCGAACCTCAGGGATATTTCCGTTCTAAAAAATATCCCGCATCTGCACCACCTGGCATTGAACCTAGCTAAAGCATCGAGCTGGACCCATCTGGCGGCCAGTCGCGAACTCACTTACCTCTCCCTACAGGGAAGCTCCTTTTCGGATAAACAGCTTCCCCTTCTCGCTGAACTACGCTGGCTGCAGTACCTGAATATCTCCGGCACGAAAATTGGTCGGCTGGATAAACTGCCCAAACTGGCTTTTCTTCGTCATCTGTTTCTGGACCATCTCAGCGTGCCGGATATCTCCTGCCTGGCCGGCCGGCGGCTGGAGCAGCTCAGCATGAACGGTTACCGCCGAACAGAGCTGCCGCGCGGATGGAAAGAGATTGCTGCGGAAACTGTTTTTCTAAAAGAGACATCCCTGCATCCTGACCAAATACGCCTGGTATGCGATCATCTGGAGTCAAAGGGATCTCATGTGGTGACGGATAACCTGGAATAAAACAGGCTGAGTGCCTTTGGGCCTGAAGCATAGAGCCCAAAAGCAATCAAAGAAGGGGCTACTATTTTTGAAACTTTGCTTCCAAATTCACACCGCAATTTGCGAAATGAGTGGTATTCAAGGATTCTGTAATATCATCAGAAAGGTCAATGCTGGGATTTTCCGCGCAGACATCGGATGTGGTTCCATCACTATCAGCAAAGGAATTGCCGCTCTCATTTATATCCACAAAGGCACAACCGCGATAGGTTCCCTCATCCATATCCTCAAAAGCGATGGTCGCGTACCCATCAGCACTGATGGTTGTGTACTTGAACTCTTTATAACTCGATTGATCATCGCAGGTGGAGCCCGCAGATAGCGCGGCATAGACATTTTTATTGGCGTAAATAGTACCGATCCATCCTCCCTCTGTAGAATCGCTGAAATCAAAATTGAGGGTATAGGTATAGGTCAATGGAGCGCACCCCGTTGCCAGGAAGGCCAAAGCAGAGAGAAAAACCAGAGAAAAAACTAAGTTGCGATTTTATTTGGATTTCATCATCATTTTCTTCCTTATTTTATTTTTATGGTTTCCTGCTTGTCAGTTGACCGGCATAACAATTCTCACATCAATCTGTGAGAACCAAAACGCCAGCAATATTTTGTTGCTGAACTCTACCGGATAGCACAGAAACCTATTAGCCCTTCCATACTCATCCAAAAAAAATAACTGGCAATAAAAAAAAGGTATAATAGCAATTTGTTGCGATCACATTAGAGACAAAGGAGCTTTGCGCCATGTTTAGAGACATTCTTATCATCAAAAATATCTCAAGAGAAGGAGCAGGCTCCTTCGCCTCCATTCTGGAGGAGTATCAAATATCCAGCGTCACTGTGGATCTATCCAAAAAAGAGACAATACCGCCGCTTCGCGATTTTCGCGCGCTCCTTGTCCTGGGAGGGCCCGCAAGCGCGAATGACCAGAGTGAGCAGATGTATGCTGCCCTCCAACTGGCCGAAAGCGCGTTGCAGCAGGATATTCCCTACCTGGGTATATGCCTCGGTATGCAAATCCTGGCTAAGGCGGCAGGCGAACAGGTGATCGCCTGCCATCAAAAGGAGATTGGCTTCTTTGCAGACGCGGAACAGACTTTCCAGATGCGCAGAATCAAAGGAGTAGTCATGGATCCCATCCTGGCAAACATTCCAGAGCCAATGGAGGTGTTCCAACTTCACGGAGAGAGCGTCACTCTGTCAGGAAAGGTGCAACTGCTAAGTGATGGCGCCCAGTGCAAACCGCAACTGATTAAAGCAGGTAAACGCGGTTACGGTATACAGTGTCACTGCGAGTTGACCGCCCCGATGCTTGCCCATTGGCTGCAGGAAGATCCAGATTTACAGATTTTAGATGCAGAGGAGACGCTGAGCTATTTCCAAACCATAGAAGCAGATTACACCAAAAATGGTCGCCATTTTTTTATGAACTTTTTGAACATCGCAGGTTTGGTCAAGAAATAAGGCCGGGAATAGCCCCGGCCATCGTTTTGGTCAGATCTATTTGAGAAAGGTATAGGGGTACCCTGTATGATCCTTGTAGGTATCCGTGAGAATGGCTACCACATCTTCGACAAAAACCAGCTCTTCATTGGTTGGAATGACAAAGACTTTTACCTTGGATTCAGGCTTGGAAATCTCTGTTTCACCGCTTTTGCTAAAGGTAGTAAGGTTTTTCTCTCTATCAACCACAATGCCCATTGCCTCCAGCCCTTCCAGAGCCTGCTGCCGGATCTGGCCGGCATTCTCACCTACCCCCGCAGTAAAGACGATGGCATCGACACGACCCAAAACCGCATAGTAGGAACCGATATATTTACGCAACCGGTAAGCCTCTACCGCTATGGCCAACTCACAACGTTTGTCGCCTTCTTTTATATGGTTGAGAACATCTCGCCGATCAGTGAACTTTCCGGTTAATCCCAGCATTCCCGATTTCTTATTTAAAATAGCATCCATCTCTTTAGCGCTGATGTTTAACTGCTGCTGCATAAACAGGGGAATCGCAGGGTCAAGATCGCCACTGCGGGTTCCCATAACAGCGCCCTCTAATGGAGTCAGCCCCATGGAGGTATCCACGGAAACTCCGTTTTTGATCGCCGTATGGGAAACGCCATTGCCGATATGCATGGTGATGATATTGCACTCATTGGCATTCTTACCCAGTAAGGCTGCCGCCCGCTTGGATACATAAAGATGACTAGTTCCGTGAAAACCATACCGTCTAACTCCATATTTTTCATACCACTCATGGGGCACGGCATAGAAATAGGCATAGTCTGGCATCGTCTGATGAAATGCTGTATCGAAAATAGCAATATGCGGAACATCTGGCAAAACCTCCTGCGCCGCACGAATACCAGCCAGGTTTGGCGGATTGTGAAGAGGCGCTAGATGCTGAACATCCTCAATGGCCTTGACGACATCCGAGGTAATGCGCACGCTGCTTTTAAATTTTTCACCGCCGTGCACGACACGATGTCCAACCGCCGAGATCTCCTTGATATTGGCAATGACCCCTTGCTCCGCGCTTTGCAGGGTATGAACCACTAAATTGACCGCTGAGATATGATCATGGCACTCATACTCTTCCCGGTGAGTTTCCCGTCCGGGAACCTCGTGAATAATGAAAGAATCGCCAATGCCTACGCGCTCGACCATACCTTTGGCGACCAGTTTTTGCTTATCCCAGTCAAATAGCTGATATTTTACCGACGAGCTACCGCAATTCAACGCCAAAATTTTCATCATTTCCTCCTAAGCCTGTACCGCGGTAATAGCAGCAACGTTGACAATATCCATGTATTTACAGCCTCGCGAAAGATCGTTCACCGGTTTTTTTAACCCCTGGATGATCGGCCCGATCGCCTCTGCCCCCGCAATTCTCTCCACCAATTTGTAGGCGATATTGCCCGCATCAAGGTCGGGAAATACCAGGACATTCGCCTGTCCTGCCACGCTGCTGCCGGGTGCTTTTTTCGCTCCTACAGAAGCCAAGAGGGCTGCGTCAGCCTGCAATTCACCATCTACCTGCAAATTCGGAGCCAACTCTTTCACAATCTTCAGCGCCTCCAGCACCTTATCCACATCTGGATGGCTGGCACTCCCCTTAGTCGAGAATGAGAGCAGAGCAACCTTTGGCTCCACACCCAGGAAAGAGCGACAGCTATCCGCAGTCGCGATAGCTATCTCTGCTAGCGTTTTCGCGTCTGGATTTGGGTTCACGGCGCAATCAGCAAACATGACAGCGCCATCTTTACCAAACTCCTTTTTCGGTGTTACCATAATAAATGAGCTGGAAACAGTGCTGATTCCTGGCTTGGTTCCGATCACACGGATCGCCGAGCGCAACACATCTGCCGTTGTATGGCTGGCTCCTGTTACACAACCCTGGGCGATACCCCTTTCCACCAGCATTGAACCAAAATAGAGCACATCTTTCATCGATGACAAAGCCTCCTGCTCGGTCATGCCTTTGGCCTTTCGTCTTTCAAGATACTCATTCACAAAATCTTTGTAGTATTCGCTCTTATCTGGCTGAATGATTGTGCTGCGAACCGGATACCCTTTGGCGTCAAAGGCCGCTTTGACCTTCTGCTCATCACCGAGCACAATCACATTTGCGAGAGAATTTTCCACGATGGCATGCGCCGCATCAATGGTTCTTTCATCATCTCCTTCGGGGAGAACTATAGTTTTCCGTTTGCTCTGGGCCATTTGCCAGAATTGATCCATCAGTGACATCTGCCACCTCCTCTCGATTTCTCATAACATTGGGAAGTTTTTTCGTATATGCATCCTGGTATTGACCGTCGCACCCGACAGCCCCTGAACGTTAGGTGTCAGCATAATCGGAGATAGCGCCGACTTGGGATGCCGGAAGCTCTGACTCTTCCTGACATATACTTCTACAATGATTGTTTGGATGGAAGAATGTTTATTTTTGTTTCTAAAAACACAAGAACATTTTTAACAGATACAAAATAAATTTTTCTTCTATTTATTATGGCAGCAATTTCTTCTTGACAGCAGAACCTAAAAGCAAAAAAGGGGCAGAGACTTTCATTAGGCAGGTAAAGGCTTATGAAACGGACAGAACTGGAAAAACGAGAACGAAAAATGAAAAGCACATTGAAAAAGCAGGATGTGCTGGAACGCAAAATGGAGAACAACCGCCAGAATAGCGTAAATGATTATATCAATGACCTCTTTGCACTGTTTCGCTATGACACAAAAGAGATCTTTAACGCAAAAGAGGACATCCAGATCATTGAATTTTTCGAAGAGATGAAGGAGAATGTGCCTGACAAACAGTGGGAAAATGTGATCAAAAAGGCGATAAAGAGAACAAATATTGAAGAAAAAGATCGCGCATATAACGAATTAAAAACGCTCTTTGACCAGGTATAAAGCGCTCATCATCTTAAAGCATCCCGCATGACATCGATCGGAGCAGGGCTCCCTGTGAAGATCTCAAATTGACGCACCCCTTGATACAGCAGCATCTCCTTTCCCAAAACAGTCCTGGCGCCAGCCTCCTGCGCGAATTGGAGCAGTAGTGTGCTCTCCGGATTGTAGATTGTATCAAACACCGTCTGATGAGCAAAGATGCAGCGCCGGGACAGGGGTGAGTGCAACACATCCGGATACATACCCACAGGGGAGACATTGACCACTAGATCAAAATCGTGGCAGAACGATGGTTCCTCGCCAAGTTTCGCGCTTTGAATCCAGAAAAATCGATTGCCAAAAGCCCGACGCAGATCCTGCATCAGCCGCTGGGAGCGCCCCTCGTCCCTGCTGGCAAACATAAAGCCAAGCTCCGGCATTTTCTCTGCCAGGGTAAATGCTACAGCACGTGCGGCTCCCCCCGTTCCCAGGATCAATGCTCTATGCCAGCTCAGGGCGCCATCTCCCCCGGTCAACGCCCGCCAAGCTCCCCAGCCATCGGTGTTGCTGGCGTGCCAGGCTCCCCCGGGCAGGCGCTTGAGGGTATTGGCGGCTCCGATTGCCTTGGCCAGGGGATCGATCTCCTTCACTAGAGAAAGAACAGCCTCTTTATGCGGAATAGTCACACTTAATCCCTGTACGCCGATCTTCTCCAGCGTACCCAGCGCCTCGCTGGCATTCGCAAAAGGAAAAGCAATATAAACAGCATTGATTTCCATGGCCTGAAAGGCGCGGTTATGCATTAACGGGGACATGGTGTGCGAAAGAGGGTAACCGATGATTCCCAGAAGCTGGGTCTGGGCATTTATATCATGATAGATCTGCCTGTTCTCGCCATTCATCATTTTGAGTAGCGCCTCCCTAACCTGGAGCTGATCTCTATAGTAAAAAACGGGCCAGACAATTTAGCACCTCTGCTTGCATATTCCGGCTCAGCTCCTGTCTTCTGCAAAACAAGATATTGAAATGAGCTGGAATATTCGAGCATTTTGAGCTGTTTTGTCCTCTTTTGAAACCAATTGGTCAGCACGGAGGCGATTGCTTCTCCCCCTTCTGGCGCACTCCAGCGAACATAGACGAGAACATTGCCTTTTGCAGATTGAATCTCCTTTTGGAAAAGCGTGTTCAACTCATGTAGAGCAGAGACCAGGCCTAGTCTACTCTGAGCGCTTTGATGCAAGCCCACTATGAGCAAGCGCGTTCCGCTGGCATGGTCTATCGCCGTGAGCAAATCACGCCGCCAACTACGAAGCACGGCACGATTCGCCAGAAAATAGCTTCTTACCTGTCCCCTTGTGCCATCAGCAAACAGAAAATGGGAGAGCCTGCTGGCTTGCCACAGAGGGGGGCGAAAATCCTGAAGTACAAGAGTTGCCTTACAAATCTGCTGGGGCATGCTCACCCATTGAAGATCCGACATATACAGAAAAAGGGATAGATTGGCTACACCCGGGCTCCAGGTGGCTGGTTTGTGAACTTGGAGCGGTTTTCCTCCAAGCCATGTTGCCACAGGCGCCTCTGGTAGGGCACCCAAATCCATTGGTTCTACAATCGTGACACGATCCAAACCAAAAGATGCATACCGTTGGCGAGTTTTTGCCTCAACGCATCCCCATGTATTTTTTAAAATTTGAACATCTGGAGAGCTGGTAAACCATATCACTACAGCAAGCAGAGTAGCCACAAAGAAAGCTACCATAAGTAAATATTTACCAACTGCGGCTAAAATCTTCTGCACCAGGGATACCAGGCTGCCCCATTGAAGGCGCTTTGTTTTATTTGGTAATTTTTGACTGGCTTTTTTTACCATGGCAAAAAAAATCACTCCACCGAAAAAAAACTATTGATTTTTTACCGAAAAAAAAATTGGTTTTCCCTATGGTTACAAATCCTTGCTCCTGGATGGGAAACCCTGGAACGCCCATCACCAAGCATCATCACTTTCAATGTAAGGAAACATTTATGTTATTTCAAAAGAAAACTCTTCTCCGTAGCGTTATGGGAACATTTGTATTGCTCTTGTTCGCCATCTCTTTTTCGGGTTGTGAAAAAAAAATGAATTCGACTGACATCTATGAACAATTAAAAAAAGAAAAATGTGACGAGTGCAGCAAGTAAAGATTTCTTCATCAACTATTTTTATTATGCCGGTATATCGATTGTATGCGACCATCCAGTTCTAAAATATTGATCGGTTTGGCCAAAAATCCATTCATGCCTGCCTGAAAACACAGATCGCGAATCTCCTCGACCACATGAGCTGTCATGGCGATGACAGGAATATTGGCGTTCTGACTGCCCACGGTTCCACTGCGCAGGCGGCGTGTGGCCTCAAGGCCATCCATCTCCGGCATCTCGATATCCATCAGCACAAGATCATAATGATTTTTGGGGTTAGCTAACTTCTCCAGAGCCAAGATACCATTTTGGGCCAGATCCACGCTGTGGCCGGATCTTTTGAGTATGATCTCCCCCAATTTTGCATTGACCGGATTGTCTTCCACCAAAAGTATATTTTTAGGAGTACTCTGAACAATCTCCTCCTGACCGGCTGAGCCATAGGATTCCTGTTGGACTTTTCTCGAGTGTAACAGCCGCACTGTAAAGGTAAAAATGCTTCCCTCGCCTGGAACACTGGAGACATGAATGATTCCACCCATCATCTCAATTAATTTCTTACTGATGGCCAGCCCCAGACCAGTGCCTCCATACCGACGAGTTGTTGCTAGCTCCGCCTGCGTAAAGCTCTCAAAAATCATATCGAGCTTATCCTTGGCGATACCAATTCCAGTATCCTGAACAGAGCACTGCACCATAATGGAAGAATCTTCCAGAAAAGTTGAAACCGGTTCTAAAGAGACTTTAATAGAACCCTCATTGGTAAATTTTGCCGCGTTACCCAGCAGATTGTAAAAGAAATTGTCCCTTATTCCGTTAGAGTTTGCAGAACC